>CAIJWX010000070.1:0-10952 GCA_903824535.1 uncultured Actinomycetes bacterium
AAATAAATAAAATCCCGTGGAACAACCGAATGGTGGTCGAGACCGGCGTCGATCCGGTGACCTCACGCTTTTCAGGCGCGCGCTCTACCAACTGAGCTACTCGACCAAACCTCCACACCCTTTCGGGTGTCGAGCGGACCTGACGGGATTTGAACCCGCGACCTCCGCCTTGACAGGGCGGCGTGCACTCCGAGCTGCACCACAGGTCCTCGGTGTTCCCAGAGCCAAGGCCATGAGACGCGAATAGTAAGTCTATACGGTGGAGATAGGTCGCTACTTGGGCGACAAATAAAGAGATTTGGTTACACCTGATGCTCAGGTGAACTACAGACCCAACTTCTGAGCGAGTTGCTCATTAGAAGGTTCAACAAGAATGTCCCCGTCACTGAAAATGATTGTTGGGACCACTCGATTGCCACCATTGAGCGCAACACACTCAGCTAGCGCCTCTTGGTCAATATCAACATCAATCCAGTCGTAAGAGACATTTTTCTCAGCGAAATAAGCCTTCGCTCTGGTGCAGTCACTGCACCACTCTGTTCCAAGTACACGTATTGAGCTCATAGATACTTTTTAATATGAAATCAATTGGTTAGCAAGTTTGTTGTTTTTGTTTATTTGATGGGGGTGAATACAACATCGCCTGGCTTGAATTCCTTGCTACCTGAAGAACTGATCACCCAAACAGAATTCTTGCCCTCAACGGTCCACTCTTCGCTTCCACCAACAAGTGCAGTGTCTTCATCGATGCCAAGTAATAAAACTGAAGGGTCGATATTTTCAAGAAGCTTTAACTCAAGGTCGGGTACGTAGTTTTTGAATCGATCAAAATGAGGGATCACACGAAGATGGGGAAGAAATCCAAGACCATCAACCTCGCCGCGTTGTGTCATCCGAGATGTGATTGGCGGCACAGATGTGCTCATAGCCATCGCTCCTGCGCTGCATCCAGCAACTGCTGCTCCGAGTTCCCACTCGTGAACAATCGCTTCCCAGACGAGAGTGCCACGAAGTGTGTCAGCTAAAAATGCAGGGTTGCCTCCGGAAAGATAAATAAGACCAGCTCCGTGAATCAACGCAACATTCGTTAAGTCGTCAGCATCTTCTCTTGTGGCAATGTGCAGAACAACTTGTTCAACGCCGAGAGCTTCAGCTTGTTTTTTCCCAAGGTCATGCCAGTACTCAATAACTTCTGGGCCGTCAGGCACTGCTGCTGTTGCAATCTGAACGTATTTTGTGGGGCGGTTTTTTAGAAGTGATGCCTCAACGCCTCGCATTTGTGGCAAGTATTCACCTGAGCCAACAAGCGCAATCGGTCCAAAAGAAGTCATGGATCAATCGTACTGACTAGTTGTTAACTACTGCTGTGAGCTACCGCGTGAAATGATTCCATCGCGGTTTGATTCAAAGGTTGCGGCGTCAAAGCGCTCTTTCATCCAGCGTCTGCTCCACTTGCCTTCTTCGAGGTATGCCTCATCGTCTGTTCGAAGCCCCAGAGCTCCGTACATTGTTCTGATTTCTTTAACCGAAAGCGGGTCAATTTCTGCAATGGTCTTGGCTTGTTCCATAACCCTGGTCATCAGACTGTCGTGTGCACAGACTTCGTTCACAAGCCCCCACTCGTATGCAGTCTTGGCATCGATGAAGTTTCCAGTGAATGACATTTGTCGTGCACGGTTGATGCCAATGAGCTGGGGGAGTCGAATTGTCATTCCTCCACCTGGCATTACGCCAACTCGTGCGTGCGTGTCGGCGAATGATGCTTTCTCTGAAGCAATCAGCCAGTCGCAGCCCAGAGCAACTTCAAGGCCTCCAGTAACAGCAGCTCCATTGATTGCACCAATGATTGGTTTTGATGTGCCCGGGAGCAGTCCACGTTGTTGTGAACCACCTTCAGCACTCAAGCGAATGTCTTTGTACGTTTTTGCCAAGTCCTTCAGATCAAGACCCGCACAAAACGCTGGATCTTTACCTGTCACCACAATGACGTTCACATCAGTGTCTGCATCAAGTTCTTGGACGCTCGAAAAGAGATCCTGCATCATTTGAGCCGTGAGCGCGTTGCGAGAGTCTGGTCTCGCAAGGGTGACAATTCCAACTTTTCCCTGGCGTTCAACTTCAATCATCACTGCCCCCTTTATGCGTTATGTAGAACCTACTTGTAGAGCAGGTCAGCGTGCTTTGGCGAGCAATTTGTTGCGGTGTTGTTGTCTTTGCAGTCCTCGCAGAGGAGAATAAGTTTTCGACACGACAAATTTGCACAGTTGTAGAACTTGCTGGTGGGACTAGAGCAGTGGTCACACTCGCCGAGAGTCTTTGGGTTCTTGCCGAACTCCTGGTTCATCCTCTTGTCAAAAATGTAAAGCGACCCTTCCCAGAGTCCGTCGCTTCCGAATTCTTCGGCGTAACGAACTATCCCGCCGTCAATTTGGTACACCTCTTTGAATCCACGATTTTTCATAACGCTCGATAGCACTTCACAGCGGATACCACCGGTGCAGTAGCTAACAATAGGCCGGTCCTTTAGGTGGTCGTATTTTCCACTTTCAAGTTCAGCCACGAACTCACGAGTGGTTGCAACTTCAGGAACAATTGCGTTCTTAAATTTTCCAATTCTTGCTTCGAACTGGTTTCTGCCGTCAAAGAAGACAACGTCATCGCCACGCTCTTCAACAAGTTGATTCACCTGCTTGGGCTTTAAGTGGACACCACCACCAACAACTCCGTTTTCATCAACGACAAGCTCGTCATGGGCACCAAACGAAACAACTTCATCGCGAACTTTGATCATGAGTCTTGGGAAGTCGTCACCAGTTCCTTCTGACCACTTGAAATCAATTTTTTTAAATGGTTCGTATTTGCGAGTTTGCTTAACGTATTTAATTACGTCAGACATATCGCCGCCAACGGTGCCATTAATTCCGTGCTTGGAGATAAGGATTCGTCCCTTGAGATTGAGGTTTTCACAAAGTTCTTTTTGCCAGAGACGGATCGCGTCAGGGTCACTCAGAGGAGTGAAACAGTAGTAAAGAATGACCTTTGATGGTTCCACCTAATCATTTTAGAACAGTTATATGGAATGAAAAATTCAGGGTCATTGAGGCGATTTTCAATAGAGTGGCTGTATGAATCCAATTGAATTAGCAACACTTGTAATTGATTCGGGCGTTGCAACAGAGTCCGTCAACAGAATCACAAATGAAATCACTGAACTCCGTGAAGGGCTCGCAATTGTAGAGAGCTTTAGCCACTGTGTGGTTTTTGACAGTGGGGAGGGACTCGTATGTTTTGATGCTTCTGGTTCGGGGAGCGGGACGGACGTTGTGAAGTCCATCCGTTCGTGGAGTGACAAGCCAATTACAACACTTGTGTATACCCATGGACACGCTGATCACGTAGGTGGAAGCTTTGCCTTTAAGAAAGACGCAGAGGCTCGTGGCGACAAGCGGCCACACGTAATTGCGCATGAAAATGTTGCCAAGCGGATTGATCGTTACGAAGAAACAAACCTTTGGAACGTTGCAATCAACAAGCGACAATTTGGTGGCATCAGAAGCGACATGACTGTGGAAATTAATCAAGATGCAGAACGCTTCTTGTCGCGTTCAACACTTATTCCAGATGAAACATTCAAAGAGCAACTCACGCTCAATGTTGGTGGAACAACAATCGAGCTACATCACGCTCGCGGTGAAACTGATGACCACCTCTGGGCGTGGTTCCCAGAAAAGAAATGGATTATTACTGGTGACTTCATTATTTGGAATTTTCCTAATGCTGGTAACCCTCAGAAAGTTCAACGATACGCACTCGAATGGGCAACAGCTCTTCGAAAGATGATCGCACAAGGTCCTGAACTTTTGATCCCAGCTCACGGACTACCCATTGAAGGTAAAGAGCGAATTGCCAGAGTCCTTGATGAAATTGCAACGGCACTTGAATCACTTGAAACTCAAGTTGTTGCCATGATGAACGCTGGTGAAACACTCGACACAATTATTCATACGGTTAAAGTTCCAAAAGATGTGCTCGAGAAGCCGTACCTGCGACCACTGTATGACGAACCTGAATTTGTTGTTCGTAACATCTGGCGACTCTACGGTGGTTGGTGGGACGGCGCAGCGTCGCACTTAAAGCCTGCACCAAATGCAGACTTAGGTGCTGAGATTGCGGCGCTTGCTGGTGGACCAGAGGTTCTGATGCGACGTGCAAAAGAACTCCTTGAATCTGATGTTCGCCTGGCATGTCACTTGGCTGACTTAGCTGGCTGGGCTGCACCAGATGACCCACTAGTTCATGCTGATCGAGAAGCGGTCTACGAGCACCGTAGAAACGTGGAAACTTCACTAATGAGTAAGGGAATCTTTAAAGCGGCAGCTCGTGAGTCAAGAGAAGTTGTGAAAAGAGCAAACCCTGAATAAGGCTTCTATTTGAACCAGCGAATCATTCCAATGATTCCAGCGGTGGCATAAAAGAATTGAAGAAACAGAATTCCACGGTGTTCGCCTAGTCGTGCCCAAATCCCAATGAAAATCGAGGAAGCGAGCAGAAGGCTAAAGCCAATGAATTCGCCACCAATGTTCATTGCAATAAGGAGTGAGTAGCAAATTGCAGTTACAACTCCAAGCCACTCAAATAGTTTTGCTTTAGTCATATCTCTATATTGCCATTACTTCTCAAAGAGAAGTGTTCCGTCTTCGAAGCCAACGTTCGGAAGACTTTTTCGCTCATCCCAGAAGTCGATGTTCATCTCCCATGGTGCGTGGTCACCTGATCGTGGCTGTGATTCACGAGCACGCTGAACGTACCCAGGGTTGAATTTAGGGTCACCAAATCTGCGAATTTCCATGCCTGCGTCTTCTGGCCGAAGAGTGGGGGTCACGACAGTTGCGCCAGATTTCTGCATGAATGAAAACAGACGACTGATGTAGTCACTGACGAGTTCAATTCGTGTAGTCCAGCTCAGTCGAAGAGCACCAAAGCTCCACGCGTAGTTTGGGACGCCACTAAACATCACGCCTCGATGCGTCACTCGGTTCGACACGTCTACTGGTTCACCATCAATGCTCATAGCAATGTCGCCAAGTACCGAGAGTTCAAAGCCAGTTGCGGTAATTACAACGTCTGCGTTAAGGACTTCACCATCTTTAGTGATGACTCCAGTCGGTGTAAAAGTTTCGATTTCGTCTGTGACCATCGAAACCTGACCAGAACTGATTACTTTGAAGAAGTCGCCATCAAGAATTCGTGCTACGCGCTGTTCTGAAGGTAGGTAGCGGGGCGTGAAGTGTTTTGCGACATCAAACCCTTCTGGAAGCTGACTCGTAACCATTTGAATCATGCCGTCTCGAGCAATTTCTGGATTGTCAGAAATGAAGTTTGTGAGCCCCTTCATTTCATTGATTGCCTTCTCACGCACCTGCTCGTGCACTTCTTCGGCGGAAGCACCATCAGCACGGAGTTGATCGGCGAGGTCGTCCTTGTTGGGGCTTTGGAAGAAGTAAGCGGGGGAACGTTGTAGAACTGTCACATGCCCGCACTCATTCGCAATTGCAGGAACCAATGTTGCAGCTGTTGCACCTGAACCAATAACAATCACGTTCTTGTTTTTAAAGTCAGTTTTCTCGGGCCACGACTGTGGGTGAATGACCTGCCCTTCAAAAAGCTCGATCCCTGGCCAGTTTGGTGTGTAGCCCTTCTCTTGGCGGTAGTAGCCGTGACACGACCAGATGAAATCTGCTGTTATTGAAAAGTCTTCATTGGATTCTTTAGTAACGCCATTGAGAGACCATTTCTTGTTAGAAGTTGACCAATCAATGCTGTTGACACGATGGTTGTAGCGAATGTGGCTAGTTAAATTATTTTCCTCAATGACTTCACCGAGGTAGTTATGAATGTCTGCTCCACCTGCGTAAGGGACACCCTTCCACGGCTTAAAGCTGTAGCCAAGTGTGTAGAGCTCAGTGTCTGAACGGACTCCTGGATACGTGTGCGTTAGCCAGGTTCCGCCGAAACTACGTAACGCATCAAGAACTACGAAGCTCTTTTCCGGGTGCTTCTTTGACAGTTCATACGCTGCGTGAATTCCTGAAATTCCCGCACCAATGATCACGACATCAAAGTCTGTTTTATTAGTAGTTGACAAGAGAGCCCCTCAGTGATGTTGCACTCGAGAATACTCTGGCGACGCTAAGCGTCTAGGCGGAAACCAACACCTCTGATTGTAAGCAAATGCTTTGGGTCAGCGGGGCTATCTTCGATTTTCTGTCGTAGACGCTTGACGTGAGTATCTAAAGTTCGAGTATCAGAAAGCTCTAGACCCCACCAAAGTGTGTCGAGACACACTTCACGAGTCACGACTTGACCAAGTCGTGACGCAAACAGTGCAAGCAGATCAAATTCTTTACGACTTAGTTCAATAATTGAGTCTCGCTTCAGCACGGTTCTTCTCGATAGGTCGAGACGTATGTCACCGAAGGAAATTAGTTCGTCATTGGTTTCTGCAGCTGGGCGTCGAAGCACTACTCGCATTCGAGCAATTAGCTCTCGCAGTCGGTATGGCTTCGTGACATAATCAGCGGCACCAATTTCAAGTCCGAGAACAATATCGAGTTCTTCAGTTCGTGCCGAAACCATTATCACTGGTATTTTTTTCGATTCACAAATCTCTCGACACAAGTCGAGACCTGATCCATCGGGCAACATGACATCAAGTAATACGAGGTCTGGACGAGTGGTTTCCATGAGCGCTCTTGCTTCAGCGAGGTTAAGAGCAGAAACAACAACGAATCCTTCAACCGTGAGGCCAACTTTGAGTGCTTCTTGGTAGCTCTCTTCATCCTCAACTACCAGGACGACACTTCTTCCTTCTGGATCAACCATTGCGACCAAAATATATCCAGTCTGGAGCTACTTCGCGAAGTGCGGCACTGCTCAATGTCGGGGAGGTTGACGGAGTCTGAGAGAGTGCCACAAATATATAAGGTAATGATCCTGAGTTATCCCAATGTGAAAGATACGTAATCAGTTGGGAGAAACTAAATGAATATTTAAAAGTATTTATTCGGAGCTCTCACGAATTGTGGCGACTATTCGAAGTGCTTCCGCCATGCCTTGCGCGAATCCGTTCTCGTACTCGTCTTGTCGAGCCTGTGAGAGCTTGAGGTGGTGCTGCGCTTCACTCTGCAGTTTGTAAAATGCTTCATCAATTTTTTTACTCACTACGCCCTCGCTCCATATATAAGGTGAATATTGAATCGATCATCAATAAATAACATGTATGTAACTTACGCATTAGTTAACGATGTGTTTCGCAAAGTTTAAATAATCCAGTAAACCCTTGTATTTTAAGGGCTTTAATGCTGCTAAATAAATCACAGAGTTCTCTAAGAGTTCACCTAGATACAGGGGGTGCTTCACCTTCCGTTTACCTGGCACCCATAGGTTTGACATCGTTTGAAGCAAAGTTATAAAAAATATTTCCACGCTTCAACCACTAACCAAGTTCTTTTCTTTAGGAGGAAAGCAAAAAAATGATTAAGACACTTAAGTCTTCAGTAGCACTTCTTGTCGCAACTGCAGGCCTCATGACAGTAATGTCGCTTCCGGCGACTGCAGCAACAAAGAAAATCAGTTGTTACCAGTTCAGCACAACAGACCTTAAGTTGACAACGAAGAGTGTTACTACTGCTACCTGCCCAAAGGGTTTCACAAAGGGAACACCAACTCAAGCTGAGCTTCAAGGAACTAACAACACTGGTGACATTGACCTTTCAGTTCCATCAAGCGCTGACTCACTAAGCATCAATGGATCATCATTTGCCACATTGCTTGTTAACGCAACAACAAGTGGAACATCAGCATTCCCTGCTGCAAAGTTCGGTTCATATCTTGGTGCAGGATCAGGTACTGGGCGCTCAGGCATCTCTGGTGGAACACTTAACATTGGATTCTCTGACCAGCCAATGTCATCAACAGCAGCTGGAACATTGATCTCAACTTCTTCAAATGCTTCAACTTCTGCTCAAGTTGACAGTAACTTCGTACAGGTTCCTTACCTTCTTGGTGGCGCAGTTGTTGCGTACAACATTGGTGCAGGATTTGACGGCGTAAAGTTGACTGCTGAAGAAATTGCAAAGATCTACAACGGAACAATCACTCTCTGGTCTGACTCGGCAATCGTTGCAACCAACGGTGGAGCAACCAGCGGACTTGGAAAGAAGCTCACCGCGCTTACTGGACAGGCTCGCAACACAATCAAGGTTGTTTACCGTGCCAAGTCATCAGGAACTACATATGCTTTCACTGACTATCTTCTGACTGCTGGTGCTGCGGGCGTTCCTACTGGGTTCACCGCTGCAAATGGTGCAGTAATGGAAGGTTCTGGAAACAAGTGGGGCGCAACCAATTCTGTTGGTGCTCAAGACAACGCTGACATGGCAAAGACCATTACTAACACAATCGGTTCAATTGGTTACGTTGAGTACAGCTACATCCTTCTCCCAGGAAATGACGCAGTTCAGGCTGCACTGCTCCAGGACAAGAATGGCGAATGGCTCGACCCTAACTCAACTCAGATGCTTACTTATGTCGCAAACGCAGCTTCAGCTGCTGGTGACAAAGTGACTGCTGAATCCAACTCAATCGTGTACCAAACAGGCAAGAACGTATGGCCGTTTGCTACATACTCATGGGCAATTGTTGCAAAGACACAGTCTTCAGCTGCAACTGGACAAGCAGTAGTTAAGTATCTTGACTGGGTAACGCACTACGGACAAGTTAAGTTCGCTAAGGACAACGGGTACGTTCCACTTCCTGATGCTGCTGCTTCATACGCACGCAAGCAGTTGGCGAATGTTACAGCTAACGGTGTAGTTCTTCTTAACGTTAAGAACTAACAAGAATTAACAGAAGGAAGAAAGTGATTTGATTAAATGTCAGTAATTCCTTCTGAAATTGCATCACAACGCGAAGAACTGGCGGAGAATAACTCCGCCAGTTCTTCGCGTGGTTGGTACCAGTGGCTTCTCATTGGTGTAAGTGTTCTCTTTGCTGTGGTGAGTGTTGCGTTTGTTGGATCAATCATCATTTATTCAATTCCGGCGTGGGCACACCCAGGAACTCTCATCGCGGGTAAGGGATGGCAGTCACCATCTGGGCCGTTCGGTGGACTTGCAATGGTTATTGGGACACTTGAAACATCATTGATTGCGCTGGTGGTAGCTGGAGTAGTTGGACTTGGAACTTCCCTTGCCATTGTTTTCTTAGTCCCAGGAAAATTTCGCAATATTATCGCGACACTCGTTGAGCTGCTCGCTGCGATCCCTTCGATTGTTTACGGTCTTTGGGGATTCTTAATCTTGGCTCCTTGGATGCTAAAAACATTCGACCCATTTGTTAACAAGTTTCCTTTCGCATCAACAATTTTTGGAAACCCAGGCCAGCAGTTTGGCCCATCGCTGCTTCTAGCATCGATAGTACTTTCCGTGATGATTCTTCCTACCTTCGTGGCAATTAGTCGTGAAGTAATTTCTGCTGTACCTTCAGAAATTATTGAGGCAAGTTATTCGCTTGGCGCAACTCGCTGGCAAGTGATCAAAGACGTTGTACTCCCGACTGCAAAAATTGGTCTCTTTGGAGCAACATTCCTTGCCCTTGCACGCGCAACGGGTGAAACAGTAGCGGTTGCTCTTGTGGCGGGAGGTGTTGCGAACGCGCAGTTCCACCTTCTGTATCCAGGAACATCGATTGCTGCTTGGATCGCGTCCCAGTTTGGTGAAGCGCAGGGCACTGAAGTTTCTGCGTTAATGGCCCTCGGTGTACTGCTGATGCTTATTAATTTCAGTCTTTCGCTCGTTAGTCGTTCACTCGTCAGTCGCCAGCGAAAGGTGTTGGCACGCGTATGACCATGATTGATGAATTAGTTCCACAGCCAGAAAGCTCAAGCACTCGAGACGCAATTCGCCGTACTGCACACGCTCATCGTGCACGTCGAGTGGCTATTTCACGAGTAATGATGATTCTTTGTGGCGTTGCTTTAGTGCTTACGGCGATTCCACTCGTATTACTTCTTGTTCAGCTAGTTACACGTGGATCATCACAGCTAAACGCGACATTCTTTACAAAACTTCCACAGTCACCATCACTATCAGACCCGTATGCAATTGGTGGAGTTTCAAACTCAATTATTGGAACCATTGCTCTGACAACCTATGCATCAATAATGGCCATTCCAGTGGGTGTACTGACAGGGGTCTACCTTGCAGAGTCTCGTTCAAAGCTGGCTGCAACTCTTAGAGTGATCGCACAGACAATGGCCGGAGCCCCTTCAATTTTGATGGGACTCTTTGGCTTCACACTCCTTGTTAAGTATTTTCAGATAGGTTTCACTGCAATTGCTGGTTCATTCGCGCTTGCAGTCCTCATGTTGCCAGTCATTGCCATCTCTACTGAAATTTCAGTTCGAAACGTTCCTGATACTCTTCGCGAGGCTGGCCTTGCACTTGGCGCAAAACCTCACAAAGTTTCGTTGAAGGTCGTAATCCCCTCTGCACTTACTGGCATTGTGACTGGATGCATACTTGCTGTTGCACGTGCGATTGGTGAAACAGCACCGGTACTGCTCACAATCGGTGGTGGCTACTTGAACGAGTGGAGACCACTCAACCCAGTGTCAGCCCTCCCGCTGAGCATCTATACGAATGCGAAGGCTCAGTGGCCATCGCAACGTGCTCAAGTATGGGGCATTGCCCTTGTTCTAGTTGCATTTGTTTTTGTATTGAGTTTGACGGCTCGTATCTGGGCTTCTAGGAAACAAAAAAGGAATAGCTAATGGAGAAAATTATGTCTGACGTAACATCATCAGTCACTGTAGGCTCAGAGACTGTGAAGACACCGAACCACATCGCGATGAGTCTTAACGACGTTGCGGTGTCATTTAATGGCAAGGTTGC
>CAIJWX010000071.1:0-17279 GCA_903824535.1 uncultured Actinomycetes bacterium
CGGTATGCAGCGGCAACTGCTGACTGCACAGGACCTGGAACCATGAACCCGGCGTGCTGGCGAACTGAGCGAAGAAAGGCAACTACTTCGGGGTCGCCTGCATAAAAGCCAGCTCGAACGCCCGCGAGGTTTGATCTCTTTGAAATTGAGTGAACGGCTAAAACACCATCAATTCCATGTTCAAGAATTGAGCGTGGTTTTCCCTGCCACGTAAATTCGGCGTAACACTCATCGCTTGCAACGAGAACGCCGTTCTTTCTTCCCCACGCTGCAACAGCTTCTAGGTCATCAAGAAATCCAGTTGGATTAGATGGTGAATTAGACCAAAGCACTAGTGCGCGAGAGATGTCAGATGAGTTAATTGAACTGAGGTCAAGTTTCCCATTCACCATCGCAACTGGAACAGAACGAAGCCCAGCGAGCGTGGCACCCATGGCGTACGTCGGATAACTAATCGCAGGAAAGAGCACAGTGTCACGTTCTGGATTCTTTAAGTGCAAATAGCCAGCCAGTGTTCCAACAAACTCTTTTGTCCCCACACAGGCAGCCAAATTATCAATGCTTACGTCTACATTGAATCGTCTCTTCATCCACTCAGCAGCAGCTGATCGAAATTCTGGAGATCCTGCAGAAGTTGGGTAGCCACGCGCACCAGTTGCTCGAGCAAGCTCATCAATTGCGCCTTGGAATGGTTCGTCTACAGGAGTTCCAATCGAGCAATCTATTGCCCCACCTTCAAAGCGCTCGGCGGCTTTTTTTAGAACATCGAGACGGTCATACGGGTATGGCGGTGGGGTAAAACTCATTTGGCAACTCTCCACTCGGCGAATCTGGACGCTCCTACAGTGTCCAAAACTACATGCAAGACAACTGCTTCATCGGTAATGGTCATATCAATGACTTCACCTTCACGATGGGCCATTGCAAGTAGGTCCCCTCTATCTAGCGGAAGGTGCAGAGTCATTACACGGTCTTCAGAACGAATTCGGTCAGCAATTGTTGCAATCACCTCATCGAGGTTTTCTCCCGTTTTCGCAGAAACCCAAACACTCCCCTCGAACAGTGCTGAGAGTCTCTTTGCCTGCGCATCAGAAACATCGGCTTTATTGAACACCAGTAGTTCTGGAACATGATCGGCTTCAATTTCTTTCAACACTTCACGAACTGCAGCTATTTGAAGTTCTGCATCATCAGACGCTCCGTCAACAACGTGGACCAAGAGGTCAGCTTGTTGCACCGACTTCAAGGTACTCATGAACGCCTGAATTAGTCCGTGCGGAAGATTTGAGATAAATCCAACAGTGTCAGTGAAGAGAACTGTTTCTCCACCAGGCAGCTGACGCTGGCGCGTGCGTGGGTCAAGTGTTGCAAAGAGTCGGTCTTCAGCTACTACGTCTGCGTCAGTTAGTGCATTAAGCATCGAGGATTTACCAGCATTGGTGTAGCCAACCAGTGTCACTTCACGGTGGCGACCACGATCTCTGCCCTGGCGCTGGATATCTCTGGTGCGGTCAATTTGCTTTAGCTCACGTCCAATTGCGTGAATACGGTGGATGAGGCGACGACGGTCAACCTCTAATTGGGTTTCTCCAGGTCCTCTCGTTCCAATTCCACCAGCCTGCTGTGAAAGTGATCCGCCAGCTCTGCGAAGTCGTGGAAGTCGGTACTGCAACAACGCAAGCTCAACTTGGGCCTTACCCTCAGGAGTGCGCGCGTTCTGGGCAAAGATGTCAAGAATTACTGCTGTACGGTCAATGGCAGTTCGCCCGAGAATCTTTTCAAGGTTTCTTTGCTGTGCCGGAGAAAGGTTGTGCTCGAAGACAACCGTGTCTGAATCAACGGCAAGACATATTTCTCTTAGTTCTTGAACTTTTCCTGATCCTAGAAATGTTGCAGGGTCTGGAGCGTCTCGTCTCTGAACAATTCGAGCCACCACATCAGCACCAGCAGTGTCAACCAGGAGTGCAAGTTCGTCTAATTGACGTTCTAACTCTTCTGAAGTAACACCGGGGAACAGAACTCCCACTAAAACAATGCGCTCTCGAAACGTACGATCGATAAGCGTGGTTGGAATATACGTCAAGCTTCGAGCCACTCCACATTGCCAACAAACTGGACTGGACCACTTAGAACCGCATTTGATCCATTTAGCTGAACACGCATGTCGCCACCTGGATTAGAAACAATTACGTCGGCGCCACATTTGCCGAGACTTTGAGCTACTGCAGCGCTGGCACAGGTGCCAGTACCGCACGCTTGAGTCCATCCGACTCCACGCTCAATCACACGAAGAGAGAGGTGCTTATCATCAATAAAACGAATGAACTCAACATTGGCTCCACCGAGTTGGTCAGCGAGCTTTGCCGCGAGCGCTTCTCTGTCTACATCGGTCCAAGAGTCAACATCTTCTACGACTACGTGTGGGTTGCCAACATTTGCAACTCCAAGCGACCCAGCAATCGCATCTTTGAGTATTACTTCTCCCATGTCAACACTTCCAGATCCAGAGTCACCGTTCATGGAGAGCTTTACAGTTTTGAGGCCAGCATCAGTAGTGACCTTTAGTTCAGTCCACGTTGCATGTGTGGCACGATGAACTGCAGCAGCAAGGCAGCGAATACCATTTCCAGACATTTCAGCAATTGAGCCGTCAGCGTTATAGAGAACCATTGAAACTTCAGAGCCAACTTCTGCAAGTAGAAGTCCATCTGCGCCAATACCAGTTTGGCGGTCACAAATATCTTTGGCACGCTGAGGGGTCCACCACGATGCGGTGCCTTGTTCAATGACGTCAACTATGAAGTCATTGCCTGCGCCGTGCCATTTTTGAAGAGACCGTAAAGCCATGCTTCTAGTCTCGCACGAAGCCGTCAGGAGAACTCAACACCTCACGGAGCCTCTTTGCGGCGTCATCTGGTGCAGAGAACCATTCGATCCTGGGATCACGATTGAACCATGATCGTTGTCTGCGTGCCAGCCTGCGACTTTGTGTGATTGCATCAGTTACGCATTCTTCAAGTGCGGCGCCTGTCTCAATATGGCGAAGGAGCTCACGGTATCCAACTGCTTGGCGAGCAGTTCGAGAGAGCCCTCCTGGGCTGCTTGCGAGCGCGCTCACTTCTTCAAGTAGGCCTTGCTCCATCCAAGTACGGAATCGCTCTTCAATACGAACATTGAGTTGATCAATATCAGGACTAAGTCCTACTTGGACAACTCTGACTGGGCCATACTCACGAAGTCCCGCTCCAAAGGAAGAGAATGGCTTTCCACTTCCAAGCGTCACTTCAAGAGCTCGAGTAATCCTGCGCTCATTATTTGATTCCATACGACTCGCCGCCAATGGATCTAACTCTTGGAGCTGTCTATAAAGGCCGTCAAGATCAGTCTTTGCCTTCTCGTCAAGCTCGGAACGAACGCTTGGGAACTGTCCAGGGATTTCTAGGTTGTCGAGAACTGCACGACCGTAGAGGCCCGTTCCTCCTACGTAGAGCACTGCCCCACCTAAATTTCTCACCATGTCTGACGCGTCACGTGCTTCAGACTGAAACTGAGAAACATTAAATTCTTCGTTTGGATCAATTAGATCAATCAGATGATACGGAACTTCTTTTTGCTCAAGCTTTGATGGCTTAGCTGTTCCTATGTCCATACCCTTATAGACAGTCATGGCGTCGACACAGAGGATCTCTACGTCACCGCTCTCTTTTGCCAGTTCGTGAGATAGTGCAGACTTCCCAGATGCAGTTGGGCCAACAAGCGCGACAGCAATGCCGCCATGATTCATCATGAGATGTTTAGAGGGATTCGAACTTTGTGCTTCGCAGCGCGAATGACCGTATCGAGCTCACCCTTTAAGTGATAAGGCGCCGCCTTTTGAAGTTTTACTGTCACGAGAGAACCAGCACGAACAGGCTCGCTGGTGACAGGAAAGTGAACCAGCTTTCCTTGACGAGTTCTTCCAGACATAACTTGATCATTGCGACGAGATGGGCCCTCAACTAGAACTTCTTCAATATTGCCCACACGTGCCTGATGCTTTTCAAGAGCAGATCGATTAAGAACTTCCTTCAATCGGTCAAAGCGCTCGGCCACAATTTCATCGTCAATAAATTCAGACTGCATTTCAGCAGCCCTGGTTCCTTCTCGAGCAGAAAAGATAAATGTATAAGCAGCATCAAAATGTGCCTCAGCAACTGCTGCGAGAGTTTCTTCAAACTCAGCTTCAGTCTCGCCGGGAAAACCAACAATGATGTCTGTTGTTATGGCCAGATCATCAATGGCAGCTCTCGCGGCACTGAGCTTCTCCATGTAACGCTCAACGGTGTACCCACGTCGCATGGAGCTAAGAATGCGGTTTGAGCCCGATTGCAGCGGAAGGTGAAGTTGATTGCAGACGGCCTTCGTATCAAGCATTGCTTGGATTGTGTCATCTCGGAAGTCTTTGGGGTGAGGGCTTGTGAACCTAATTCGTTCAATACCTTCAATTGTTCCAAGTCCTCGTAACAAGTCAGAGAACAGTGGACTACGTCCAGTTATGTCGCGTCCATACGAATTGACATTTTGACCGAGCACAGTGATTTCAGTGACCCCAGAAGAAGCGAGCATTGTCGCCTCTTGCATGATGTCTTCAACTGAACGACTCACTTCGCCACCACGAACTGAAGGAACAATGCAGTACGCACAGGCGTTGTCACAGCCGGTCTGAATTGTTATCCACGCAGCAAATGGAAGTTCACGAACTGCGTAAAGAGCTGGAGCCATGTCTTTGTGAGCTTCAGGATCTGGTGCATCAAGAATTTCAATCTGAGGACCATCGGTGAGGGCCTTCTTTAGAAGTCCTGGAGCTGAAGTTAAGTTGTGTGTGCCAAAGACCACGTCAACCCAATTGGCACGCTTGAGAATGTCATCGCGGTCCTTTTGAGCCATGCATCCGCCAACAGCAATCTGCATCTCAGGATGGGCTTTCTTGTAATCCTTTAACTCTCCCAGAGCACTGTAGAGACGAAGATCTGCATTTTCTCGAATTGTGCACGTATTGAAAATGACCACGTCTGCAATTGCATCTTTTTCAGCTGGAACGAGTCCATCAGCAACCATAAGACCAGCCAGACGTTCCGAGTCGTGCTCGTTCATCTGACAGCCAAAGGTTCGAATAGCGAAAGTTTTGGGCGTTCCCACGCCCTCTAGCCTACTCAGCCTCAAATAATTGTTTTCGAGCCTCACGGTACGTAACACCAACCCCAGCAGCGACAATAAGCCCCAAGCCAAGTACGTCAAGTGGAGTTATTTTTTCGGCCAGGAGAATGACACCAACCATGAATGCAAGTGCTGGGTCAAGAGACATCATCACCCCCGCGATTGCAGGCTTGACTCTTCTGAACGCAAGAAGCTCTGCGCCAAAGCCAAGGACAATCGACATGATCGAGATGATCATCATTCGAGCCATCAAGTGAGGATCTGAAAGAAAGATATGTGCAGACTTGATAGCGAACGGAATACAGAAAATTGCTGAGAACGTCATAGAAACTGCCAGGCCTTCGAATCCGAGAGTCTGCCCTCCCATTCGGTGTGAGGCCAAGATGTACGAAGCCCAACCAATTCCAGCGCCAACTGAATAGATTGCACCAGTAACTGTGACTCCGCCGCCTGGGTGCGATAAACAAACAACGCCAAGTGCGCCAAGAAGAATTAAGAAAAACTGATTCCAATTCCTTTTTCCAAGCGCTGCGACAAGAAACGGACCAGTTATAAATTCAATACAAACTGCACTCCCTAGTGGAATGCGTTCAATCGCTTGATAAAACGATTGATTCATGAATGCAGTGACAAAACCAAATATCACAGCAGTCAGCCACTGTTCTTTTGTCCACTTTTTAAGATTTGGACGAGAGATCAGAAGTAGCACCAGCGCACCGAAGGCAAAACGCCATGTGCTCGAAGCTGCAGGTCCAATTGATTTAAAAAGAGGTTGGATGATTGCCACAGACCAAGGGATCAAAGTTGCAGCAGTAACGAGAAGCGCAAGCCCCTCGAACGTATTCTTCTTTTGAAGCTTGCTATGTGGGCTCAACGAGTTTCCAAACCAGTTCGGTCTGCTTTAAGCGTCAGCACCTGACCGGGAATTGAATTCTTCTGGAGAAACTCATTTGCAGCCTTGGCAATCCCAGGAGCATTCTTTTGAGTACTGAGACCAAGCATTGTTGATCCGGCACCAGACCAGCATGAACCAGCAGCGCCTGCATCACGAAGTGATTGCAGCAACGGGGCTGCAAATGGAAGTAGAGGCATGCGGTATGGCTGGTGAAGATAGTCATTCATTGCTGATGGAACAAAGTCTTGATGATTTGCAAGACCTGCAATTAGAAGACCAAGCGAATTTAGGTTATGTACCGCATCAGAAAAAGGAACCTGGCTCGGCAACACACGACGAGCATCTGCTGTTGCTAATTCCTCGTCTGGAATAACAACAACGAATCGCCACTCATCATCAAGCTGTAGTGGGCGAGCAATAATTGATCCATCTTTTTCAACATTTGCAACAACCAGTCCTCCGAGTAGTGATGCAGCAGCATTTTCAGCATGCCCATCAATTTTGGTTGCAATGCCTAAAACATCGTTTGATCCAGCTGCTGAAGCAGCAGCAAGAGCAAGAGATGCTGAGGATCCAAGGCCTCTAGAAAGAGGGATTCCGGACTTTACGTGCATCTTGTAGTTGGAGTGACCAAGAACTTGAGTCGCAATCTTTGCGGCCATGTGATTCTCGTCATCAAAGAGCCCAGCACCGTAGCCTTCGGAGCTAATAGAGAAAGAATCACTTTCCTCGATTGAAACTTCGATGTAGAGCTCTAGAGCAACGGCGAGCGCGTCAAAGCCGGGGCCAAGGTTGGCTGATGAGGCTGGAACACGAGCAAGCATGTAACTAGCGTAGGCGTTGCCAGAGCGTAAGTGGAGTTGCGCTCTTTTGGGCAACAACCGCAATTCGGTACTTCTGTGCACCATTCACCACTAGCCAGCCAACGATCTGGCCTTTGTGAATCCGTGAAGTTATGTGCTTAGGAACAATGCTGATAGAGAGGCCAGGGGAAACAGAGGACCAGGATATTTGAGTTTTTCTGGCTACAGCAAACGATGTTGTATTACTTCCCCATCCAATTCGCCCCAGTGAAGTCGCTTTGGTAAATGTGAAGTGAGCATCCTGAGCGATTGATGCGATAACTGATCTCTCAAGTGCCAAAGCCGCATCACCAGCATTTCGCAGTAAGTTTCCGCCCTGCATGCCAAGTACAACCGCATATGCAATTTCAGGTTTTCCATTCATCATGAACGTAACTGCCATTGCATCACAGCCACCTGCTTCAAATGTTCGCCCTGACTTAACTCCTATTACGTCATTGGTGCCAACATACGGCGTATAGGAATTGACCTCGCCAGCAACTGGGAGAACAACACTTGGTTGAATGACAATTGAACGCACCAATGGTGAGCGCATCAGTAAAGCTGCGAGCTGCACTTGATCTTGTGCAGTTGAAGCAGAGCCGGCCAAATAGCCCGATGGATCAACATAGTGAGTGTTCATGAGACCAATTCGTGAAGCTGCATCATTCATTTCTAGAACGAAATCTGAAACTGATCCAGAAGTCATTGTTGCGAGCAGCGCTGCATAATTATTTGATGAGTGAACCAGTAGACCATTCAAAAGATCGCGCTCACAGATCTTTTCTCCTACTGTCACGTGGGCATTTGATTCCCCTTGTGTCTTCATAGTTCTATACGTGGAAACGTCCTCTGCAGAAATTACAACGCATGGACCATTGTCTTCAGAATTCTGCGCAGGAAAATTCAGTGGAAGCTTTTCCAGAACTACGTATGCAGTCATCATCTTTGTCACACTGGCAATAGGGCGAACAAAATCATTGTTTGACTTGAGTAGACCCAGCGAAGGAACACTTATGGCTGCGCTTCCAATACTTGGCCACGCATAGTTAATTTGTGATGAAGCTGTGGTTGCCATTACAGAGGTCAATGCATTCGTAACTTTTGCCGGCTTGTGAAGTAGCGGCAACTGCATTGCGACAATAAGAGCCAGGGCAATTGCAATACCTATAACGACTGAAACAAATCGAGTAAATATGCCACTTAGGGCCGGATGCTTAATGGACACGATTTAGAGTGAGGTTTTCTCGTCGTACTGTTCTTGAGTCATCAGCACGCGACGTGCTTTCGAGCCATCTCCAGCAGCAACAATTCCTTCTTCTTCCAACTGATCCATTAATCGACCGGCCCGGGCAAATCCCACACGAAGCTTTCGCTGCAGCATTGATGTTGAGCCCTGCTGCGTTGAAAGGACCAAACGACGTGCTTCATGAAGAACCAAATCATCGTCATCACTCGCAGATGCGTTTAATGAACCATTTCCGTTGCGACCAATTGGGATGTCTTGGGCAATGATTGTTTCGGCACGCCCACCTTGTGCTTTCCAATTTTCAACAATCTTTCGAACTTCATCTTCCGATACCCAAGGAGATTGAAGACGGCGAGCAATATTGCTTGACGCAGTAACGAGGAGCATGTCTCCCTTGCCAATAAGACGCTCCGCCCCACCCTGGTCGAGGATTACTCGACTGTCAGCAAGAGAGGAAACGGCAAAGGCCATTCGACTCGGAACGTTGGCTTTGATTACACCAGTAATTACGTCAACACTCGGACGTTGCGTTGCAAGAACTAAGTGAATACCAACAGCTCGGGCCATCTGAGCAATTCGAACAACCGACTCTTCTACGTCACGAGCCGCGACCATCATGAGGTCATTTAGCTCGTCAACAACAATGACAATGTAAGGAAATTTCTCTGGACCAGGCTGTTCTTCTATGTCTGACTCAAGTCCAGATCCTCGCTCGATAGCTTCGGCCACTTGCTCACGAACTGTTGGCTCGGGCTGTAATTCTCCTCGAGCAATCATCTCTTGGTAGCTCGTGATGTCACGTGCACCACTAGCGGCGAGAATGTCGTATCGACGTTCCATCTCTTTCACCGCCCAAGCAAGCATTCCAGCAGCCTTTTTAGGATCTACAACTACTGGTGCAATGAGGTGAGGTAGATCGTTGTACTGACCCATTTCAACACGCTTTGGGTCAATGAGCACAAGTCGTAGTTGATCTGGTGTTGCACGCATAACGAGTGAAGTAACTAGTGAGTTGATGCAAGAACTCTTTCCAGCTCCTGTAGCACCAGAGATTAGGACGTGGGGCATCTCACCGAGATTGACAACAACTGTTTTTCCTGAGATGTCTTTTCCAATTGGAACATCAAGCGCGTGATGAGCTCCAGTTGCTTCATCAGATGCAAGCAGGTCACCAAGCGCTACAAGTGTGCGTTGACGATTTGGAACTTCGACTCCAATTGCTGAACGACCAGGAATAGGCGCCAAGATTCGAACATCTGGTGAAGCCATGGCATAAGCAATGTCTTTGTTCAGTGACGTAACTCGTGCAACTTTTACTCCAGGTCCGAGCTCAAGTTCATAGCGAGTAACAGTTGGTCCAACGGTGTATCCAACCAGTGTGGTGTCAACGCCGTGGGCCGCTAGAGCTGTGACTAGTTCAACACCAGCCTGATCAATTGCACTTCGGTCCTGCTTTTGCTCCTTGGTCCGCCCGAGCAGTGACATTGGAGGAAGTACCCAGTCACTGTGCATTGGCGCAACTTTGGCTACAGGTTTTACTGGCTTAGCGGGAGACGGATCAGCTGGTTGAGCCGGAGGTGGCAACTCTTCTTCATATTCCACAACAACTTCTTCTGGAAATTCCTCTTCGTACATATAGGGCTCTGGAAGTGGTTCGACTTCTTCAATTACTACTTTCTTGCGTCGACGACGAGGTTTTTCTTCAACCTCTTCTGCTTCTTCGTAATTCTCGTCAACTTGCGGACGTGAATTCCACCAAGCAGCAAGTCGCCCACCCAGTGCCCTCATAAGAGCACCGAAGGCAAATACAAGTGCGCGAAGTCCAATACCAGTTGCAACCATGATGGCAATGATGATCAATGCAAAGAGAACAACGAGCGCTCCGGCAATTCCAATTGTTTTGTGAAGCCCTCCCCCAACGAGCACTCCAAGCCATCCACCACCGTGAGCAAGTTCAGCGGTTGAGGCGCTGAGCGATGAACGACCACCAAAGATGTCTCCAAGTCCGCACGCACCAATAAGACCGAGCCCGACTCCCCAGCCAAACCTTGTTAGATCAACTTCGAGATTGCCCCAAATAAGTCCAGCCCCAAGGGCGATCAGAATTGGTGGAACGACGAATCGACCAATACCAAAAACTGATGAGAGAGCTTTTGAAATGCTGTGACCAACTGGGCCAAGGGCACCAGCCTCAGCTAGTAAGCAGAAGAGACCGAGAACAATTAGAAGGACAATCCAAATGTCTCGCTCGTGGCGTTTCCAGGCAGACGGCGTGTCGCTAGACGCTGAGCGCTTCGTTGAATGAGCGGGTGCCTTTTTTGCAGGCTTTTTCTTGTGTCGTGCTTGTGCCACAACCATCTAACTTACTGAACTTATGCCCATTTTTAGTGCCAATCCACCTAGTCTGGTCACATGCCTCAGCCAGACGCCTCTTCAATCAAGCTCGCCGAACGACTCGGCGTTAATGCATGTGTGGGGACCATTGTCTCTTCGAAGCAGATAAGCACCTCTCTCTACGAGGTAGTCCTCTCGGGGAACGCTGAAATGTTGAGTGGAGTCCCTGGCAACGACGTAATGGTTCGAATGACTGACAACAATGGTGCATTTGGCCGCCGCCGCTACAGCGTGCGCTCAGTAGACCCTGAAAAAGACCAATTCACACTCTGGGTGAGCACTGACCACGAAGGACCAGGAAGCACGTGGGCTACGTCAGCAAAGCCCGGTGACGAAGTTGACCTCGTCGGGCCAAGAGGAAAGATTCCACTAGACCCACTTGCAGACTGGTATCTCTTCATGGGAGACGTGTCGGGGCTAGCGGCTTTTTACCGAATGGCCGAGAGTATTGAACTTCCCGGCAAGGCAATATTCATAGTTGAAATAGAACACGACGATGATGCCGTTACCGTTGCGTTCGATGAAGGACTCGGTGTTACTGGAATATTCGTTGACAAAAATGGTCGTGCTGCAAACGATCCAGCAGGTCTCTTAAGCGGACTAAGTGCTTTTGCATTTCCACCAGACGATGGCCACGCTTATCTCTTTGGAGAATTCTCAATCACCAAGGTGCTTAGTGAAGCCCTGCTTGATCGCGGTCTAAAGGACGAGCAGATCAGTCGCAAAGCATTCTGGCGTCAAGGTGAAAAGAACGCTGAAAATGGAGAGCCGAACAAAGAAAACTAGAGAACAACTATTGCGGGTAGCAGAACAGGCTGACGGCGATACTTTTGTCCAAGAATTCTTCCCGCGGCTCGTTGCGCAGCTTTATTAAGAGACCCTTCATCACGGTCACCTTCACTAAGCGCATTTTGAAGCGAGTCGCGAACAGTATCTGTAACAGCATCAAGAAGTTTCTTATCGTGCTCGCCTTCAAACCATCCGCGAGTCGTGATGCGAACCGGCTGCACAATTACTCCTCGTTCACGGTCGATTCCAGCTGATATTTGAAGTACGCCATATTCCGCCAACATTCGACGCTCTTCGAGCGGCTTCTCATCTAGATCGCCAGCGCTTCCGTCAATGTAGTGAAAACCTGCAGGGATCTGGCCCGACAAGCGAATACCATCTTCGGACACTTCAACTTGGTCGCCGTCTTCACAGATGATGATGTGCTCATGCCCTAGACCCATTGATTCTGCGAGCTCAGCATGGTGAACAAGGTGACGATATTCACCATGGACCGGAACAAAGTTCTTAGGGCGAAGCAGCTGGTGATACGTGCGCAGTTCACCTTGGCGAGCGTGGCCAGATGCGTGCACTGGTTCATGACCGGAATGGATTACTTCTGTCCCGGCACGGTGAAGGTCGTCAATAAGCCTGCCGACTGACCATTCATTTCCAGGGATCGGGTGAGAGCTGAGAATTATTGTGTCGTCAGCACCAACGGTGAAGTCTCGCGCGTCACCACGTGACAATTTTGAAAGTGCTGCAAGTGGTTCGCCTTGGCTACCCGTACAAATAACGCACACTTCACCTGGTTCGTAACGATCAATGTTGGCAATGTCTACAAAGTCAGCAGTATCAACATGGAGCAAGTTCAGCTTTCGAGCCAATTTCACGTTCACGTCCATTGACCGACCTAAAAGCGCAATCTTTCGATTCTGCTCGAGGGCAACATTGATGATCTGCTGGACACGGTGAATATGACTGGCGAAACAAGCAACAACGATTCTCTTCTTTGGTCGTTCTAGGAAAAGCCTGCGTAGCGCTCCCCCGACAGATCTCTCAGATGCAGTGAAGCCAGGCTCTTCAGCATTGGTTGAGTCACAAAGAAGAAGTGCCACACCTTCATCTCCAAGAGCAGCAAGACGAGAGATATCTGTGCGCCTTCCATCAATTGGAGTTAGATCGAGTTTGAAGTCACCTGAGTGAACAATGATGCCGATCTTTGTGTGAAATGCAAGTGCGTGCGCACTAGGAACTGAGTGAGTAACTGGAATGAATTCAATTTCAAATGGTCCAATTTTTCGCTTTTCTCCGTCAGCAACTTCAATGAACGTGAGGTCGTGGCCAACACGAGCTTCTGTTAAACGATGTTTGGCAAAACCAAGGGTCAGCGCTGCACCATAAATAGGAACGTTTATGTCCTTGACGAGGTAGCGAAGTGCCCCAGTGTGGTCTTCGTGACCGTGCGTTAGGACAATTGCGTCTACGCGGTCCTTGCGCTCAATGAGCCAGCGAAAGTCCGGGAGAATGAGGTCAACACCGTACATATTGGGCTCAGGAAACATAAGTCCAGCATCAACAATGACAATGCGACCATCTTGTTCAATGGCACAGCAGTTTCGACCAATTTCGCCGAGACCACCTAGGAACGTAACGCGAACTGAGTCTTTAGCCACGAGTTGCTCGCAGTGCTGTCACGATTTCGACTGCTCTCGTGTCAAGCGCTGCATCACTAGGCGCGTGCGGAAGTCGGCACTGGCCCACATTAAAACCTAAATATCTCATAGCTGCTTTCGAAGGCATTGGATTTGGATACTGCAATGTTCCTTCAAACGAACAACTATCAACTAGAAGTTCTTTAATACGCCCTGCGGTTCCAAGGTCACCTGTCACAAAAGAA
The DNA here is from genome assembly GCA_903824535.1 of uncultured Actinomycetes bacterium. GTDB lineage: Bacteria > Actinomycetota > Acidimicrobiia > Acidimicrobiales > RAAP-2 > RAAP-2. The sequence continues at coordinate 13,245 of CAIJWX010000071.1, forward strand.
TTGATCATTTCGCTGAACTCAGGACTAGCCCAGTGCGATGCAACTGAAACTACGCCAACTCCACCTATTGACATGAAGTCAAGAACGAGTGAGTCATCGCCACTATAGAGATCAAATGTGTCTCCTAGGGCTGACTTAGTCATACGAGCTTGATCAAGGTCCGCTGATGCATCTTTTAGCGCAACAATGTTCTTGTTATTTTGCACAAGTGAAATTGTTGTTTCAGACTCAATCTTTCGACCAGTTCGAGAAGGGATGTCATAGAGCATTACTGGCAGTGTTGTTGACTGTGCGACCGCTTCGAGGTGAAGCTCAATGCCGCGCTGGTTAGGTCGAGCGTATGCAGGAGTTGTGGCCAGAATTCCAGCCACTCCCGTTGCTTTCACTTTGGCGGTGAGATCAACAGAGCGAGCTGTGTCAGAAGATGTAGAGCCAGCAATAACTGGAACAGTGACTGCGTTAGCAACTGTTTTGAATAGTTCAAGCTTCTCTTCGTCAGAAAGTGAAGTTCCTTCACCAGTAGAGCCAGCAATAACTAATCCGTCACTTCCTTCTGAAACCAAGAACTTTGCAACCTGTGTGGCTACATCGTGGTCAATTGAGCCATCTGAAGCGAAGGGGGTCACCATGGCAGTAAGCAAGCGGCCAAATTGTGGTGAAGTCATGAATAAGAAGTTACCAGTCTGAGGCTTCTAGTAATACCTAGATAGTGCCTTAAAGGAGTGATTCAATCCCACTAAGGAAACAGGGGGTCGACCCAATTGCTGTAGCAGCAATTGCTACACCTTGCACGAAGCTCGTTCTGTCAAATGAGTCATGACGAATTGTCAGCCCTTCCCCGGGGCCACCAAAAAGTACTTCTTGGTGAGCAACGAGACCAGGCAAGCGAACGGAATGAATACGAACACCATCAACTGCGTCAGCACCACGTGAGCCTGGAAACGTTTCACGCTCGGTGACGTCAGAGATAGATGTGAGCCCTGCTTCTTTTCGAGACTTTGCAATCCCCTGGGCTGTTGTAATTGAGGTTCCTGACGGAGCATCAACCTTCTTGTCATGGTGAAGTTCAATGATTTCAACACGATCAAAGTAAGGAGCTGCCATAGCAGCAAATCGCTCAGAGAGTACCGCGCCGAGTGAGAAGTTCGAAGCGATTAAGACACCGGTCTTCTTTCCAGCATCTTCAATTGCGCTTCGTTGCTGAGCGCTCAAGCCGGTAGTTCCAATAACGAGTCCAACTTTGTTGGTGGCACACCAGCTTGCTGATGTGACGACACTTTCAGGACTTGAGAATTCAATAACAACGTCAACAGTCGATGAATCAATTTCATTGATAGTTGAATAGTACGTTGCACCAAAAAGTTCGCGAGGGGTATCGATGTCAACCAGAGCTGAAATCTTGAAATCACCGTGCGTGCTGAGTCCCGCTGCCATTGCCTGTCCCATTCGGCCAGCTCCACCAATGATTGCGAGTGATTTCATAACTAAACCTTAGCGTTTCGACTTCTACGCCTAGTGAGTACTGGCCAAAGTGCGATGCCACTGATACTTAGAGCACTAAAAACAGAGACCAGCAGTGACTTTTCAATATATGGAGCGTGATAGTGGAAATGGATAATCAATTTTCCACTTGGGATTTTCACAGATTGAACGAGGCCGTACTTTTCAATAGTAAGGACTCGAGATTTTCCAGTAGCAATATTTATCGCTGTTGCATGCCATCCAGGCAAATACGCCATGCTTCTAATAAGTGTTGCCTTTGTAGAGTCATCTACATAGACCCAGCTGTCGCCATAGATAACATTCTTTATGCTCGTAATCTTGCAGTCACATGCATCAGCTGTGAGCCTGTACTCAGCGTCACCAGAAATTGATCTGAATACTGCAAGTGTTCCAAACGTTTTAGTCATTATCCATGGGTAACTAGCCATGGCGAGTTGGAAAGAATTATTTAATTGGTACGTGACAGATGGCGAACTTGTATTTGTGACAAGAACGTCTCCTAACTTAAAGTCTGATGGACTCGAGAGGACGAATCCAGCACCAGTTGCGCCACTTCCAGGAAACGAAAACTCAATTGTTCCAGATGAAGAACTATTTGCTACGAACGTAGATCCAGTTGCAGCGCCAGAACTACTGAGCATCTGCAACTTCATACCTTTATTTGCTGAATTTTTAATAGAAGTAACTTCAACTCTGATTGACTTAACGCCCATCTCGCGTCCGAAGTATCTCTTAGCTGTGCCTACATTCCACTTTTGCGGCAAACAGATTGGATCTAAAACTATGCCTGGATACATTGAAGTCATTAGTAGCTGAGAGGCAATAACAACTGATGAGAGATTTAACTGCTTGAATTCACCTTTACCAAGGTTGCACGCGTTAGCCATGGCAACTGGGTGAGTTCCAGTGATTTCAGAATATTGCGATGAGACGAGCGAGCCATATCCTTGAACACTTGGAATACCCGTAAATACATTTGAGTCAACAATTCCAAGATTTTGAATGGCGTCAGCGTTTGCGCCAGCTTGATCGATTATTAATGTTCGACCAGTAGGACCAAAAAGCGCAAGGGCCTCCTGGCGAGAAGGTTCTGTCTGTGCATTGCCACCAATAAGTCCAGTGCCGCAGTAGAGGCAGAAGATAACTACATCAATTGTCAAAATAAGTAGAAGCGATCTAAGTGCCCACTTCTTTTTGATGTATCCAATGCAAATAACCAATGCCAAAAGAGCAAGAAGCAAGTGCTGAATAAGGGTTATGCATTCATTGGTCGCCATGTATGAATCAGCAATACCTGTTTCAAGGAGATCAATGATTTTTGGACCCCAGAAAATCATTCCAACGCAAAGAGCTGTTGTAAAAATTGCCGGGCTAAGTGTGACCCAACGAGCTCTTCCGACTAGTCCCGCTTTCTTAAGATCTTTCTTCTGTAGATAATGAATCCATAGAGCAAGAAATACAGAGAATGCGAAGTCAACCAGGACTACATTTCTGCTCTGCAGTCGAGTGCTCTTGAATAATGGAATTCCGTGAAAGATATGACCTAGCGGAGTGAATGAACCCCACGTTGCAAATAGCCCAATCACCGCAACTACGACATACAAAATGAAGTCTCTATCTTCCCCTCCCCAGCCTTTTCTCTTCAAGCGAGATAAGAACGCGAAGAAACCAATTAGTGCGAGAATTCCTGCATAGCTGGTTACTTCTGACAAGTAGTAGTTAACGAAATATCTCGGTCCTGCGACCGCACCATTGCCGCCAAAAATATCTGGAACAAAAAACAATGCGCTCCATTTGACCGGAAGTGACCCAGAACCAAAGAACCAATATGAAAGCTCTGAACGATTAGATGACCCAATGAACGCCCATCCAGGAAGCAACTGACACATTCCAAGACCAACACCGAAGAGACCGCCAACGCCGAGGGTCACTACATAACTAATTCGCTTCTTCCACGTTACGAGAAAGTAAGAAGATCTAATTAGAAGAATTGATGGAACAACAATTAGACCGAGAAGTTCAATTTCAGCAATTGCTCTGGGCTCGCCAGTAAGGAACGTAAGTCCGAGAAGTACCGCAAACCAGACAATTGAAGTTCTAACTCGCGCAACAATCTCTCTGAAGGTTGCTGAATCGCTAAGGTCTCGAAGGCGACGAGCTAGTGAAAGATAGACCAGCACAAACCATGGAATAAGTGCATAGCCCTGGACTACAGCCATGTGCACAAGCTGGCCGAGCATTGCACCGGTGTAAGTAAAGCTAAGCGCTGCAGCAAGCGAAGCAACCGGACTCAGACGGTGCCAGCGAAGAAGGGCATACATTCCGAGCGCGCTTGTTGCATAAATTGCAACCAGATTGATAACCCATGCAAGTTGTGCTGGCAAAAAAGCGAATAAGAGTGTCAGAGGATAAAAAGCACCGGCGTTCATTCCACCATGGAGTGGAGAACCTGAATTGATGTACACTTTCATCTGCGGCAAGTGGCCGGTTGCGATAATCTTGCCCACCAGCGCTCGAAGTGGGAAATTTTGA
>CAIJWX010000072.1:0-3601 GCA_903824535.1 uncultured Actinomycetes bacterium
AACAAAAAAGGAATAGCTAATGGAGAAAATTATGTCTGACGTAACATCATCAGTCACTGTAGGCTCAGAGACTGTGAAGACACCGAACCACATCGCGATGAGTCTTAACGACGTTGCGGTGTCATTTAATGGCAAGGTTGCGGTTCGTGATGCGACATTTGATGTCACTAAGAACAAAGTAACGAGTCTCATTGGTCCATCTGGATCGGGAAAAACCACTCTGCTTCGCGGACTTAATCGCCTTCACGACCTAACCCCAGGTGCCAAAGTATCCGGTCAAATCTTGCTCGAAGGAACTGACATCTACCGCGGAGACATCACAGTAACTGAGCTGCGCACTCGCGTTGGAATGGTATTTCAGCGTCCTAACCCATTTCCAACCATGAGCATCTACGACAACGTGGTTTCTGGTCTTCGCTTCAATGGAATCAAGAAGAAGTCGATCCTCGACGAGGTTGCCGAGAAGTCACTACGCGACGCTGCGCTTTGGGAAAGTGTTGAATCACGCTTAAAGGTAAGTGCCGGAAATCTCTCTGGTGGAGAACAACAGCGTCTCTGTATTGCTCGTGCGCTTGCGCTCGACCCAGAAGTACTTCTCATGGATGAGCCAACATCTGCGCTCGACCCAATCGCAACCTTGCGTATTGAAGAGCTAATGGTGACACTTAAAGAGCGAGTTACGATCATCATTGTTACTCACAACATGCAGCAAGCAGCTCGTATCTCAGATGACTGTGCGTTCTTGTTGATGGGTGAAGACCGTGCTGGTGAACTTATTGAGTTCGACACTACAGAAAAGATCTTCAACAATCCTAAGGACAGCCGCACACTTGACTACACACTTGGACGCTTCGGTTGATCCAGTAGTAAGCAGTTCTGCTTGTGTTCACTAAATTGGAACACAGCGAACATGTTTTGCTCACAGTCTTTTAACCAGATCCCTCTACTTTATTGGTAGTTCTCTACCAACTAGGAGGCAACATGGTTACTGCATACTTCATCGGAATCCTCTTCACACTCGCAGCTACTGCAGTGGTGCTGCCGCTTCTTTTAGCTGGTCACCTCGGCCATGAAGCGCACAAGAAGGAAATTCATCACTTTCACTTTAAGGACAAACTACGTATTGCTGAAGCAAAGACTGCAGAGCCTGTAGAAGCAATTGTAAAGTGTACGGACTGCGGTAGCCACTCGAAAACACTCGAGCTCGTTACTGAAGGCGTGGCGTAAGAGGAACTAGCTGTTCTCTATCTGCTCGATGAGAGCAAGAACTCGCCGTTCGATTTCATCGCGAATAGGTCGAACTGAGTCAACACCTTTACCCGCTGGGTCTTCTAGCGCCCAGTCAAGGTATGAAACACCCGGGAAGAATGGGCATTCATCGCCACATCCCATGGTGATGACATAGTCAGAACCCTTTACAATTTCACTTTCAAGAATCTTTGGTTTTGCACCCATTGCAAGTAGGTCTATTCCCTTTTCCTGCATGGCTTCAATCACCGCTGGGTTGATGCTGTCAGCGGGGGCTGTTCCAGCTGAGCGAACGCTCACAGCGCCCTTGGAGTGGTGAATAAGGAAGGCTGCAGCCATTTGGCTGCGCCCAGCGTTGTGAACGCAGACAAAGAGAACTTCTGGTTTAGACATTTGCAGCTTTGCGAGGGAAGAGGAATCGAACTAGAAGGACTGCCAATATTCCTCCAATTATTTCTGCAATGACAAAGGCAGGAATTGACGATGGCGCAATGCCAGCAAATGAGTTCGAGAACATTCTGCCAACCGCAATCGCTGGGTTAGCAAAGCTTGTGGAGCTTGTAAAAAAGTACGCAGCACCGATGTAGCTGGCAACTGATCCAGCGATTTTCTGCTCTCCACCATTCTTTGAGAGCGCAAAGATCACAAGAACAAGTCCAGCGGTAGCAATGATTTCTGAAAGGAAATGAGGTGATGTTGCTCGGTGGTGTGTGGAAATCTGGAACAACGGGAGGCTAAACATTGCGTTAGCTGCAAGCGCTCCGAGAGAGCAACCAGCAACCTGTGCTGGCAAGTATGAGAAGGCACGTCGAAGCGTGTTGGTCCCGAGGGCAACATCAGCAAATGAAACAATTGGGTTGAAGTGAGCACCAGAAACTGGGCCGAAGACGTTGATTAGAACATAAAGCCCCGCAACTGTCGCCGCAGTATTTTCTAGAAGTTGAAGACCAATTTGGTCTGGTGAGAGCTGTTGAGCAGCTATCCCTGATCCAATAACAATGGCCGCAAGAAAAGCGCTCCCAAGGAATTCAGCGCTTAGTTCACGTAACCGGTTCACTTCATAAGCCTTATTCATTAAGTATCGGTTTGACTGTACGTGTTTATTGAGTTTGCTGAGCAGCAAACTTTTCCTTGCAGCCATTGCAGCAGAAATAATACGTTTCTTCGCCAAGCTCCAACACAGCTGAAGCAGTGCTCACTGCCACCTGCATTCCGCAGATGGGATCCTTCGCAAAAGATTCTGATACTGGTCGACGTTGGCCCATCTTGTATGTGACATACACAGCAATAAGAATTAACAGTGCAATTGCGTTCAGCCATGTATTTAGGTTGTTCGCAAAATGAGACTGCATCTGTCCCATTGACATTCTCATCGGGATAGCACCAAATGCTTTGAATACTGCTTGAGTAACTAGCCCACTAAGGCTCATAACAAACCAGAACACAAGCACAAGACGAACTGTGATTTTGGCCCCAAAGAATTTCTTGTAAATAATGATTAAGGGAATGGTGAGTAGGTCAGCAAAAATAAAGGAAATAGTTCCACCGAATGAAATTCCTTTGTTCCAGAGTGCAGCAGCGAGTGGAATGTTTCCCACTGAACAAACAAAACTGAATGCTGAAATTATCGGTCCAATGATTGCATTTTCGATGGCTGCGAGAACTCCGCCTTTCGAAATGAAAAATGCGTTCCAAAAACTAACTGGGATGAGTTTGTCAAAGAATCCAGCTACCAAAAAACCACCTAGAAACTCAAAGCGGAGCATTGTTAGGTCACCCATAGTGAACCCAGCAGCGTCAAAGAGTGAGGGCTTAGACGAACCTCGTTTAACTGGTTGTTTTTTTGAACTTCTAAGAAGCTCTGTCTTCGAGTTAGGAATAGCTAATGGAAGAAAAATTGCAAGGAGAATTATCATCACAACGCCACCGAAGAGCTCAGCAACGGCAAATTCCCATCCGAGTAGGGCCCATATGGCTAGTCCAAGATCGAACACCAGGTTTGTGCTGGCAAACATGAACACCATTGATGTTGTGAAGTCAGCGCCCTTGTCGAACAGACTCTTAGCGATTGAACTCGCGGCATACGAACAGCTTGAACTAATTGCTCCGAGGAAACCAGCACGAGTGACAGACGGCGCATTGTGTTTACCAAGTTTTTCAACAATCAGCAAACTTGAGCCGAATGCTTGGATTATTCCAGATATAGAAAAACCAATGACCAGAGCCCAAAATGTTTCGTAGAACATCCACCAACTGTCTAGAAGTGAAGACTGTATTGAACTCATAGTTAGTTACTAATTTCTGCTCAAGCTTTTAGCGCTGAGAATGGAACGCCCCAGTACGTTACGGGCCA
>CAIJWX010000073.1:0-6259 GCA_903824535.1 uncultured Actinomycetes bacterium
CAGAAAGACGGGCTACTTCTCTGTTCTTACCAACGAACAAAAGACGGCGACCAATTGAGGTGTAACGGAACACGTACCAAAGCACCATCATGAGAACTAGTGAGTAGTAGAACTCGTATGAAATACCAAAGAGGCGACGGATAACAACACCGTTAACAAGCGCCTGCGAAAGGCCTGTAAGAGCCGTTCCACCTGTAATCCATAATGCAATTCCAGAAAGTACTGATCCCATACCAAGCGTTGCAATGAATGAGTCAATTTTGAATTTCAAAATAATGAATGCGTTGAAGGCCCCGATAGCTCCACCAACAACAATTGCAACAATCATTGCAAGTAGTAGCGAAACATGGTGCTGCGCGTTCAATATTCCCATTACTTCTGAAGAGACCACCAAGTTCGCCGCAATTGAAAGGTCAAACTCTCCAACTCGGAGAACGAGAATCAGTCCGAGTGCCAAGATTGCGAGCGTTGCGTTGAGTCCAAACATTCCTGAGAATGTTGTGACCGTTAAGAATGTGTGAGGACGAAGAGCACCAAAAACTGCGATTGCTAACGCCCAAACAAGAATCAGCCAAACACGTTCGAGAAGGTCTAAGCGTGCATACTTCTTTGACGAAGAGCTTTTCTTGATCTTGGTTACATCTGCGTTGCTATTGGTTGCAGAAGTATCTGAGATGGACATTTCTTACCTTTCTAGGGTTATTGAACGTTGACGGTTGTTTTGTTCTGACAGGCGTAGACAATTTCATCTTTACCAACGAATTGCTGCCCCTGCTTTGGCTTCAACTCATTGACAATCTGTCCATGGCTAAACACCAAAACTCGAGTCGCAACTTGCGCTAAGAATTCATGGTCACCACTTGCGCATACAACTGCAAGGCCGTTAGATGCACGGTCAAGGATTACGTCTGCGATGTGGCTTCTAGAACCAACATCGACACCTTGCACCGGCTCGTGAAGTAACAAAATAGTTGGCTTTGCAGTAATGCCTTTTGCCATCATGACTCGTTGTGCGTTACCACCACTGAGCTGAACAATTTTTGTGTGCGAACTTGGAGCCTTCACTGCGTATTCTTTAACAACTTCATTTCCGCGGCCCCATACTCGCTTCCACGAGATCAACCAAGGGTTTAGTTTTTGCTCTTTGTCTGTAGCGGTCAGGTTTTCAGCGATAGTCATGTCGCTCCATAGTCCCTGAGTACTTCTGTCGCCAGGCACGAGCGCAATACCAAGTTCAATTGCGTGTGGCGGGGTCAAGCGTTCAATTTTGATTTTTCCAGCTTCAATTGTTAGCTCGCCTACCGAGCCTTTGTCCGATCCGAACATTGAATATGGAACAAGCTCATAGCCAGAACCAACGAGACCAGTGAGTCCAATTACTTCACCAGGCGCAAAGTCAAAATTAATAGGTCCGAGGCTTCGGTCGCTTGATGTAAGACCTTCTACAGTGATCTTCTTACTCTCATCAAGACTTGCGAAGTCAGATGCAGACACATCTTTCAGTTCATCGACTGAACGTCCGGCGATAAGAGCGAAGAGTTCGTCTTTACTGACGCCCTGAGTTGGTTGGTCAGCTACACAGCGACCGTCACGCAGAACAGTAATTTGATCAGCGAAACTCAAAATTTCATCGAGATCGTGAGATACAAATAGAACACTGAATCCGCTTGCGACAATGTCCTTAATGACAGATTTGAGTAGTTGTACTTCTTCAATGCTTAGGAATGCTGTGAGCTCGTCCAAGATGAGCGTTCCCGTTGTTGTTGCAGCATTTTCGCCTGCGGATCGAGCGTCTGCTTCGAGAATCCACACTGCACGAGCAAGGGCAATCAGCGCACGAGTAACACGTGAACACTCATTGATCTTTCGGAAAGGAGAAATTTTTACGCCAAAGCGTTCTAAAAACTTGGAAACAATTTTGCTTTGTTCGCCCCAACTGATCTTTAGATCATTGCTAGAGGAGAAATCGTAGAGAAGAAAATTTTCCAGGATACTGAGTCCATCAATTAGTCCGAGGTCTTGGTGGACAATTGAGACTTTCCATAATTCGCGAATACCACGTGCGTCACTGAGGCTGCACGTTGTTCCGTTTACTTCAATTTCACCGCTGTCTGGTGTGTGATACCCAGCGATCACTTTTACAAGTGTTGACTTTCCACTACCGTTCGCACCAATTAGGGCACGCACTTCGCCAGAGCGAAGCGAAAGGCCGACTTGGTCCAATGCCTTCACAGCACCGAAGTGCTGTGAAACATTAGAAATAGTTACAGTGTTCTGCACTGGTCACTCCAAGTCGGCCTTACGTTCATAACTCTAAATAATTTCCTACGAGAGGAGGATTATTTTACTCCCCATACCTTTAGGTAGTTGAGGTGAACATTTCCGTATCCATCAGTCAAGTTTGGTGGTACACCAACATTGTTTGCGTTCTTCTTTGTGAAGATGATGAATGGAAGGTTCTCGTTGTATGTAACTCCAACAGCCTTTGGCTTGAGAAGTGCGCGGAGGTTGGCGTCAGTGGTTGCGTAACCAGCCCATGCCAAGTCTTCTCCAACGTTCATTTCAAGTGTTCCAGCCTGAACCAACTTCATGGCGTCAGGTGTTCCGTTGAATGAAGCAACACCGATCTTGCCGGCCTTACCAGCTGCGTTGATTCCTGCAAGTACAAGCGGCGCTTCACCGTCGTAGTTAGGAAGTACGTAGTTAATGGTTGGGTCAGCAGCAATCTTTGCCTGAACCTGAGCAGCAATTCCAATGGTTGGAGATGCCCAGTCAGCTGGCTGCACGTTAATAGTTACGAACTTTCCACCAAGTGCACTCACGCGAGCTTCAACAACTGGTGTCATTGAAAGGCTTGGTGGTACTTGAGTTGAAGTCACGATAATGCAGTTCACGTTTCCACCGGTGCTTACAGTTGCGTAGTCAGCTTCGAGCTTTCCTGCAAGTGCGTAGTCAAGTGGAACTACACCTGAAAGATACTTAGGTGTTGGAACTGAAGGGTCGTCATTAGTTGAACCAATAACAACAATTCCAGCTGCACGTGCCTGATTGATCTGAGGCTGAACGTAAGCAGCAGCAACACCTGAGATGAGGTCGATCACATCAACGTGGTCAGCAATTCCCTGTGTGATTCCAGCAGCCCAGCTAGTAACTGAACCGTCTGAAGCCCATACTGTGGTCTTCTTGAATCCGGCCTTTGCGTTAGCAAGCGTTACAGCATCCGCAAAACCAGCGTTGTAAGGAATCGCCAAAAGATATGGAACGATCATTACTGTCTTGTTCTTTGAGATTGCCTTAGCGTTGATGTTTGGTCCTGGTGCAACCCACTTAGGTAGTCCTGCGTACTTAGCAAGTTCAGTCTTAGCTGCTGTAACTGAAGCAGAGTCTGAACTAAATGCTGGTGCTGCAATGAGTGAAGACAGCATGGTGGCTCCCGCCAACGCTGCGACTACACGCATTGTCATTCCTTTACTACTTTTCATATCTACCCCCTGAGTAGTTTTAGTTAGTTGCAATGTATACCATGGATTTCAATTGAGCAATTCGCAAAATTGTCACGAAATGTCGTCATTTCTTTAAAAGCCTTTTAATTTGCCAATTACCCAATGAATTAAAGAGTTTTTCAGAAATAACTGAAAATCCAACAAAAAATTCTCTCTTCCCTTGAAACATAAAAGTAAGTAATACTCAAAAATTGCATGCAAAATATTCCCAGTAATTTCCCTGAAATTACTGATGTTTTGTGGATATGCTCCTACGCATGAGTGAGCCAGTACCCATTGTCAGCCTCCCAACGCCTGAACTCGAGACAGCTCTTAACACCCTTACATGTCGGGCACACTTTATTCATTGGGACCTGCAGTCTCCTAGCCCTCACTCGACAATCGACATTGTTGTCCCCCCATACATGAGCTCGCCAAAATTACTGAGTGTGCTTAAAGGAGTTAAAACAAAACTTGTTCAGAGTCAATCTGTTGGTTTCGACGGCGTTGCTGATCATTTACCAAAAGGCCACGTATTCGCGAATGCGGCATCCGTTCATGAAACATCAACCGCAGAACTCGCACTTGGTCTAATAATTTCATCCCAGCGCGGAATAAAGGACTTCATTCTGGCAGCTGATAAAGGGGTTTGGGCTCCGGCACGATACGAAAGCCTTGCAGATCGGACAGTACTGCTCGTTGGCTACGGAGGAGTTGCACAAGCTGTTGAAGACCGCCTTAAGGGATTTGAAGTGAATATTCTTCGAGTTGCCAAAAATGCAAGGACTACAGAAAACGGCGAAGTTCATTCACTTGACAAACTTCACTCACTTCTTGCACAAGCCGACATAGTTGTTGTCGCGGTCCCACTCAATAACGAAACAGCTGGTTTAATAAACGAAGAGTTTCTTTCATCCATGCGAGATGGCGCACTGCTTGTAAATATTTCACGAGGACCTGTGGCATTGACCGCTGCACTTGTTAAAGAGGCCACAAACGGGCGACTTCGATTGGCTCTAGATGTCACGGATCCAGAACCACTTCCAAATGGTCATGTCCTTTTCAGCTTGCCAAACGTAATCATTTCTCCGCATGTTGGAGGAAATTCAACTGCCATGACACCTCGAATGGCGCGACTTATTGCGTTGCAGGTTGAGAAAATTCAACGAGGCGAAGGGCCCGTTAATGTCGTACTCCAAAGCTAAATCTCGCTATTGAATACAATTAGTTAGTTATTTGCATACATACAGTTCTGTAAAAGTTATTTCATCAGGAGTTATGTATTTCAATAGTTTTATGTTCAGTGAGCGAATCAATGAATATTGCATATAATCAATGCAGCACCACTCTAAAAGGAGAGTTCGATGATAATTGTTGAAGTTGGGCCTCGTGATGGACTACAAAACGAAAAACAGATCATCTCTACTGAGGACAAGCTCACTTACATTGAACTTCTCATTGGAGCTGGTCACAAGCGCATAGAAGCCGTGAGCTTTGCGCGACCAGACCGAGTTCCCCAGATGGGTGATGCTGAAGCGGTGATGGCTGGAGTACCACGCGTTGATGGCGTTAGCTACATTGGCCTCGTAATGAACGAGCGTGGACTTGACCGCGCATTTGCAACCAAAGTAGATGAAGCAAACATTGTCATCGTTGCCACTGAAACATTTTCCCAACGCAATCAAAACCAGACCATAAAAGAATCACTAACGAATCTTGAAGGAATGGTTAAGCGCGCTAAAGCTGAAGGCATCAAAGTCACTACAACTATTGGTGCCTCCTTTGGCTGTCCATTCGAAGGTGAAGTTCCAACGTCACAAGTTGCGAGCATCGCAAAAGCTGCAACTGAAATGGGCGTTGACGAAATCGCAATCGCCGACACCATTGGTGTTGGAACACCTAAAGATGTTCGTCGCTTAGTCGGCGGAGTGAAAGAAGTTACTTCGCTGCCTCTTCGACTTCACTTACACAACACCCGTAACACTGGATACGCCAATGCGTTCGCGGGATACGAAATGGGTGTGCTCGCACTCGACGCAAGTTCTGGCGGCATTGGTGGGTGCCCGTTCGCACCCGCAGCAACTGGAAACATTGCGAGTGAAGACCTCACATACCTACTTGAGCGAAGTGGCATCGACACTGGGCTCAATTTTGATCGTTTAACTGAAGCTGCTCAGTACATCACTGAGAAGCTCGCAATTGTTACGCCAGCACTACTTGGTCGTGCTGGTTGGTTCCCCGCTGAGGAACACGTTCACTAAGTAATAGTGGGTTTAAACGACGGACGCTGCGATTCAAATGCAGCGATTAGCTCATCTGAATCCAGGGTTAGTGCAATCTCGTCGTAGCCATTGAGCATGCGCCATCTTGTGTTCTCATCAATTTCAAATGTTGCGCTAAAACTCTTGCCCGCACGTACTTCACGGTTCTCAAGATCAACAACTACTGAAGCTCCTTGATTCGCATCAAGATAGTCCCAGAGTTCGTTCACTTTTTGCTCATCGAGCACCACTGCGAGCAGTCCAGACTTTCCTGCATTTGTTCGAAAGATGTCACCAAAGCGTGGTGCAATGACTGCACGGATTCCGTAATTCTGTAATGCCCATACCGCAGCTTCTCTTGATGAACCAATTCCGAAGTCTGGTCCAGCAACAAGAACCGTTGCCTTTTCGTATATCGGGCGATTCAAAATGAAATCATCATCTGCTCGCCACGAGGCAAAGAGCGCACCGTCAAAACCTGTCTTGGTCAAAATTTTCAAAAACTTTGATGGGAGA
>CAIJWX010000074.1:0-5967 GCA_903824535.1 uncultured Actinomycetes bacterium
TAAGAAGAAGCACAAGAAGATGCTGAAGCGAACACGCTTCCAGCGTCGCGCCGCCGGTAAATAACTAGTTTCTACGCCTCTTGTGGCGTAGTGCTTGTCTGGCGGAACCGAATAGTGCCTGCGGGACCCTGCACATCCCAGACTGATTGCCCAGAATCTAAGTGTCCTTCAACAAACATTGTTGATCCCGAACCTGCAAGATGAATCTCTTTTCCGAACTCTGCACGTAGCCAGTTCATAGTTTTTGCGAGTCGCGGCTCGACAATGCGTGCTGCACGCTCCAAGTGATTTCGCCCCTCACCCGTTTCTCCAAGCTCATCAAAAGCTTGGTAACACGCCTTGGTGTCAACTGAGAAACTCGGGATAATGAGCGTAACGTCACGCTTTTCAAATTCGAGTGGCGTTAACAGTTCTCCTACCCCTTCAACGAGTGCTCGTCCTCCTAATTGACAAAAGGGGACGTCGCCACCGAGCGTTGCCGCGAGTTCAGAACTAACCCCACCAACCCAGCGAAGAATTGCTCCAGCGTCAGAGCTACCTCCCCCGAGGCCTCCGCCAGTAGGAATGACTTTGTCAATAGTGACTCCAGCTTTTCTTCCAACTAGCTGTAGTGCCTTTGAAACAAGGTTTGTTTCATCGAGAGGAACTCGAATGCTCGCTGGAGTTAGTCGCAAGTAATCCTGCTCTTCTTCAATGATGAGTCGATCGCTGAAATCCAGCGAAACCATCTCACTTCGCAGCAAGTGATACCCATCGTCGCGCACGCCAGTGACTTCTAAAAACCAAGTCAGTTTGGCGGGGGCGAGAAGTTCTTTCATCGAGCTGCAACCAACTTAGCGAACTCTTCCAGTGTGAGTTCTTCTGGTCGCTTGGTTTCAGCTACTCCTGAACGCTCAAACACACCCTCACTTGCCCATCCGTTGAGAGAACGGCGAAGCATTTTACGACGTTGCGCAAATGACATGCGAATAACTTCAAAGAGATCAGATTCACTCACCTCGTTTGGATCAATTCGGACACTGTCGCGTCTGACAATTGAAACTAGAGCTGAATCAACATTGGGCTTAGGGTAAAAGACTGATGGGCCAATTTTGCCAACAACTTTGGCATCAGCGAAATACTGAACTCGAAGAGACGCTGCTCCATACGCTTCATCTCCCGCTTGAGCGGCAAAGCGCTCTCCCACTTCTTTTTGCACCATTACGAGCATCCGCTTAATGAGTGGCTGTGATTCGAGCAAGTGAAGCACCAGCGGGGTTGCAACGTTGTACGGAAGATTGGCAATAATGGCGGCATCGCGTCCACCCAAGATTTCGCCATAATTCGCATTAAGGGCATCAGCGTGGTGAACAGTTACTCCGTGTGGGCTGACTACAGAACGAAGTGGCTCCAGCAAGTAGCGGTCGACTTCCATTGCTTGGACTTCTGCGCCAGTTTCAATGAGCGCCAATGTGAGTGAGCCGAGCCCAGCACCGATCTCTAATACGAGGTCGCCAGGTCCAACTTCTGCGAGTCGTGCAATTCGACGAACGGTGTTTGGATCGACAACAAAGTTTTGTCCTAGTGCTCTTGATGGTTTGAGGCCATGTGCTTCGAGGAGCGCAACAAGGTCAGTGCGGGTGTGGGTCACCAGGAAACTCTGACACGAATCACACCTCTAGCGAGTGGAGACAGCTGAGCAAACTGGGTCATAGACAAGTCAATCACGCGTGGATATCCAGCATTCTCACGGTCAGTTACTACACACGTAATAACTTTTCCTGTCGCAATGTTTCGTACATTTACTCGAGTACCAAACGGCAATGTTGGCGATGCACAGCGACCTGGAACGTATGAGTACCACGTTGCGACTCCAATTACGTAGCGCTTTGGAGCTGGCTTCACAGTTGTTGTTGTCACAGGAACAGTTGTGGAGGTAGTGGTGGTTGTTTCACCTGGGTACGTTGATGTAGTTGTAGTTGACGTTGTTGTAGATGTAGGCGTCGTTGGTTTAGGAGTTGGTTTTTTAATAACTGCAGGAAGTGCCACATGAACAAGCACAACGGACTGATACTTAACTACCGCTCCTGCAGCTGGACTTTGGCTTACGGCCCTAGTCCATTTACCGCTGAATGCTCCTGGCCCAGTGGTGTCAAAGAAGAGTCCGGCATTGTGCATTGCCTTATAAATAGCGGCTTTTGAAAGTCCTACGAGTTTGGGCACTCTACGTGGGCCAACAAATGGAGCCATTGAAGTGATTATCTGCGCCTGTCCGTGCCAGGGAATTAGAACTCCCGGGGCTGGTCTTTGCGCTTCAACTGTGACCCATGACGCGTTCGAAGAGCCGGGTCCGCTCGTCGTGAAGTAGAGGCCCTTGGCTTTCATCACTGCGTAGACGTTGGCTTTAGAGTCACCAATGAGGTCAGGCATGTGAATTGGAGCGTGCGAAGTTGACGCCTCCACAATGTGAGACGTTGAAAGAACCAGCGAACCAGCAATAATGCTGCTCGCGGTTACAAGCATCAACAAACGCCTAAGCGTTCGCTGGAGTAATGCCCTCAGATCTCCACCCTCCGTCGGGACAACGAGTGTTTACACAACAACCCGCCCTACAACGCTAGGCAAGTGGTGGAGAGAAGGCAATACGAGATTCTAAATATGTCTAAAATACCTGATTAAAGTCTATTTATTTTACAGGTAAATTGAATAAACGAGCAGAATTCGCAGCCGTGGCGTCACGTACGACAGAAATCTCTTCGCCACGAAGATTCGCAACAAATTCACCAACAATCGAAACATACGCTGGCTCGTTTGGTCTTCCACGATGAGGAACTGGTGCCAAGAATGGACTATCGGTTTCAACATGAAGTCGATCGAGCGGAACAATCTTTACTGCGTCGCGAAGAGCTTCGGCATTTTTGAATGTTGCAATTCCAGAAATTGAAATGTCGCACCCGAGTTCGAGACAACCTTCTGCTTCGGCCTGATTACCAGTGAAACAGTGAATAACTGTTCGAGGAGGAACACCTTCTGATTTGAATACATCAAATAAATCGTCAAAAGCATCACGTGCATGAATGACCAGCGCGAGGTCGAGTTCATGAGCTAAGCCAATCTGGGTTGCGAAGGACTTAAACTGGTCTGACCTGGGAGAATGCTCATAGAAATAGTCGAGCCCACACTCTCCAATGCCGACCAATTTTGGGTGTCCAGAGCGAGCCATCTCAATGATTGGCTGAATGTCACTCAAAGAGTCGTGAGGGTGAAGACCAACAGTTGCGTACAGCTCTACTGGGCCATCAATCTCTGCAACTGCGAGTGCGTCGCGTGAAGTTTGCGCGCCAGTTCCAATAACAACGAGTCTGTCAACGCCCGCTGCAATGGCATTGTCCATTACTTGTTGAATGTTGAGTGCAACTTTTTCATCGTCAAGAAAACTGTCTTGGATGTGACAGTGTGCGTCAGTCCAGTTGCTCATCAGTCACTCTTGATTCTCGGGAAAAGAGGATCGCCCTTCTCAACATTCACGCCCTTAGGAAAGAGTCCCCACTTAGTGTTCGCATTGAAGTCTCCATCAGTTGGCAGACCACTTAGTCCAATACGTCGCCAGATTTCAGAAGCAACGGTTGGCATTGCTGGTGTAATCAGAATTGAAACAATTCGGATTGCTTCGAGTGCGTCACCCATCACAGCTTCAACTTCAGAACCTGGCTCCATTTTCCAAGGAGCATTCTGCTCAAGGAATGAATTTGTTGCACCAATTAGTCGCCACGTAGCTTCGAGCGCTGCTTGTGGCGCAAACCTATTCCATGCTGCCGATGTTTCAAGGACCGCTGTTTCTGCGTCACCACGAAGTGGCGAATCACTTCGTGCGCCGGGAGAAACTGCATTGCACTTGGACTGCACCACAGTGGCTACTCGAGCGACCAAGTTCCCTAGGTTGTTTGCGAGGTCGGTGTTGTAGCGAGCGGTAATGGCTTCGAGTGAGAAATCCCCGTCATTTCCAAGCACCGCTTCACGGAGGAGGTAGTAACGAATCGGGTCGACACCGTATTCATTTGTGAGCACAACTGGAGCAATATCAGTGAGTTTTACGCCACCTTCTTGGGCCATTGTCTTAGAGAGCTTTTGTCCACCCACGAGGAGCCAACCGTGCACCTGCACGTGAGAAGGCGGCTCAAGTCCAGCTGCCATGCACATGGCTGGCCACCAAACACAGTGGAATCTAATGATCTCTTTTCCAATGAGGTGGTGTGAATTTGGCCACCACTTCGCAACTTCGTCGTCCTCACGGCCGTAACCAATTGCGGTGAGGTAGTTGATGAGCGCGTCATACCAAACGTAGAAAACATGCTTCTCATCCCACGGCACTGGAACGCCCCATGAGATTGATGTGCGCGTAATTGAAATGTCGCGAAGTCCGCCCTTAATAAATGCGTACGCTTCGTTGCTCTTTGTTCCCGGTGTTACAAACTCTGGATTCTTTGCGTAGTACTCGAGCAACTTGTCTTCAAAAGCGCTGAGCTTAAAGAACCAGTTTTCCTCTTCCATTTGTGTGAGAGGTTTTGCGTGAACTGGGCACTTGCCATTGTCACTTGCTTCATCTGTGAAGTAGTCCTCACAACTGACGCAGTACAGACCTGAGTAGGTGTCCTTGTAAATAAATCCGTTGTCGTAAATGGCGGTCAGGAACTTCTGAACGCTTTCGTAGTGGCGAGGCTCGGTGGTGCGAATGAAGTCGTCGTAGCTAATTCCAAGTGCATCCCAGGCTTCGCGAAAGCGAGCTGACGTTGTATCGGCCCAGGCTTGAGGCGACACACCATTCTTTTCAGCAGCATCAGCAACTTTTTGACCATGCTCGTCAGTACCGGTGAGGAATTTGGTCTCGTCACCAATTAGTCGGTGCCAGCGTGCCATGGCGTCAGCGTTAACGGTGCAGTAGGCGTGACCAACGTGCGGAGCGTCATTGACGTAATAAATCGGCGTAGTGATATAGAAGCGAGCCATTGATTAAAGGTTACTAAGTTATGAATCCTGCTCAGCTCTTACATCAAGCCCCAACTGATACGCGACTCTGTGCGCAACCCCAAGAGTCTCAGAAACGTACGAAACGGCGTCTCGAAGGCTTGCACCACTGCTCAACTGCTCAGCAATTGCCTTTTTAGCCGTTTCATCATCAACAACTGCAGCGGGCTCGGCACCGTCAAGAACAACAACGATTTCACCAAGTACTTCTCTTGCCGCGTATCGTTCGTGAACTTCTTTAAGCGTTCCTCGAACAACCTCTTCATGAAGTTTTGTTATTTCACGACAAATAGCAACTCTGCGATCTGGGTAGTGGACTGCTAGTTCACTGAGCGTTGTTACTAGGCGCTGTGGTGATTCATAAAAGACAACAGTTCGCTGTTCTTTTGCCCACAGTGAGTACAGGGCTTCACGCTCTCCGGCTTTTCTTGGAACAAAGCCTTCCATGATGAACCGTTCCGTTGGAAGCCCGCTGATTGTTAGTGCCGCAATTACTGCAGCTGGTCCGGGAGCTGTGGTTACGAATAAGCCCGCTTCTGCCACTGCAGCAACAACACGAGCGCCTGGATCACTTATTCCGGGGGTCCCCGCGTCGCTAATTAGAACTACAACTTGTCCTTCGCTAACTCGCTTTATAACCTCATCGCACTGTGAAGCTTCATTGTGCTCGTGCAGTGCCTTGAGGCGACCATTGACTGGAATGTTGTTTGCACTAAAAAGAGTGCTCGAATGGCGGGTGTCTTCACAGTAGATAACATCAGCTTTTTCAAGCAGTTCAAGGGCACGGCGAGAGATGTCGCCAAGGTTGCCCAGAGGGGTCGCAACCACCACAAGTTGTCCTTGCATCTGCACGTAATTCCCTTCGTTTGGCTTAGTAGGCCATTTACCTACTAACATTGTCACCTATGTCAAAGCGGACTAACAAGCGCAAGCTACGAGCCAAGAAAAAGGCTAACCACGGCA
>CAIJWX010000075.1:0-8236 GCA_903824535.1 uncultured Actinomycetes bacterium
AAGGCAGCTATTCACCAGAACCACGGGCTCTTCACGGTTGGTCAGACCGTGGATGAAGCAGCATGGTGGTTCATCACTATGGAGCGCACTTGCCAAGCACAGCTTCTTGCTGAAGCGGCTGGTAAGCCAATTCACATTTCTGACGAGAATGCTCGCTACACATTGGAGCAAACTGGTCACCCTCTCGCTGGTTGGTTCTCATTCCAACCACTATGGGATGACATTGTAAAAACAGATCCAGAGTTGTTTGACTAATTCTTCGCGTTAAGCGAGGTGCCCTCGGGGCTACGATTAGTTGTAGAAACCTAATGGGGAATATGTTCAAAAAACGAAGTGGTGAAAGTGAGCGTCAGCGCTTTCCGCAACCATTAATTAAAAGTCGAATTGCTTCTGGTCGTGGTGCCATGGAGCAACCTAACGTCACTTCCGACGACGCTCCATTAACCCCAAAGTTCTGGTTAGCGCTATGTCTAACGGGGTTCGCTACTGGATTATTTGGTATCGCGCTGATGTGGGTGCTCAAGCAGTTTGAACATCTCGCCTTTAATTACAACTCTGGAAGTTATAGCGATGCTGTGAGTGCAACCTCAGGTCTGCACAGAGTCGGCATGCTTACTATTGCTGGGTTTGTAGGGGCAATTGGCTGGTACCTCATTCGACGTTATTTGAAGAATGAGAAGTCAGAAATTGATGAAGCTGTATGGAACGGTGACGGAGAGCTTTCCATTCGTCGTAGTTTCTTCACCTCAGTTCTTTCTGAAATTGTCATTGGTCTTGGCGCCTGCATTGGTCGAGAAGCCGCACCAAAACTCATGGGTGGAGTTTCAGGAAGCGTCTTATCGCACTGGTTTGATCTTTCATCCTCACAAAAACGACTTCTCGTCGCTTGTGGCGGCGGCGCTGGGTTCGCGGCTGTTTATAACGTTCCACTCGGTGGCGCAATATTTACTGCTGAAGTACTACTTGGAAGCTTCTCTTTGCCAACAGTGCTTCCAGCGTTGGCTTGTTCTTTGATCGCAACCTTTACTGGATGGCTCTACCTCTCATCGGGTCCAACGTACGCTCACATACCTAATTTCAATTTCAGTGGCTCAATCATGGCGTGGTCAATTCCCGCTGGACTCATTATTGGAGCCCTCGCTACCGGGTATGTCCGCTTGATTGGGCTTGCTGCTCACAAGCGTGCAAAAGGTAATTCAATTTTTTGGAAGATGCCTCTGGCCTTTGCGTTGATTGGTGTCATAGGAATTCGTTATCCGCAACTTTTTGGAAACGGAAAAGATATGGCCAATGAGGCGTTGCTCGGTCTTGGTGGCGCTGGGCTGCTATTCGCGCTCTTCGCTTTAAAACCACTTCTCACTTCACTGACATTGAGCAGTGGGGCGGCCGGAGGGCTATTCACGCCGTTTCTTAGTACTGGAGCGGCCGTAGGGGCATTCCTAGGGGTTATCTGGACGCATTTTTGGCCAGGCACGCCGATTGGTGCTTTTGCTCTTGTTGGCGCTGCAGCGATGATTGGCGCAGCAATGCAGGCCCCACTTGCCAGCATGGTCATTGTTGTTGAGTTGACCCAAAATGGCTTTCATTTGTTCCTACCCATACTTCTCGCGACGACGATCGCCACAACATTTGTTCGACAAGTTGATGGCTACTCAATTTATTCTGCGCGACTTCCACGCAGAGAAGAATAAAACATGTACGTTCCCGCAAAGTTCAGCATTGAGCAAGAGGCTGCTTGGGAGATTGTCAAAGAGGCAGGCGCCGGGCTACTAATTGTCAATAGTCCTGAAGGTCTGGAGAGTGTCTTTGTCCCGGTGCTCGTAAGTGATGATCGCAAAACATTGACTTCACATTTGGCCAAGGCCAATAAATGGTGGCGAGCGGTGAACGAGGGTGATGAAGTCTTGGCGATTTTTCTAGCGGCATCTGCCTATGTTTCTCCAAGTAACTATCCAAGCCGAGTTGAAAATCCTGGCGTTGTTCCAACGTGGAATTTTGTAATGACGGAAGTTCGTGGAACACTTAAAATTCATTCAGACTCTCAGTGGCTGCGAGACCAAACAGCTGCGGTGACTGAAGAGTTCGAAAAATCTAGAGACCCGCAGTGGCAGATCTCCGAATCACCATCTGAATATTATGACCAGCAACTTAAAGCCATAGTTGGGATTGAAATAACTGTCACAGACGTTCAGGGCAAATCCAAACTTTCTCAGAATCGTCCTGAAATTGACCATGACACTGTGCGGGAAAATTTTTCTCATGGCTCACCAGCCGAGCAAAATGTTGCGCAACGAATGAATCTTGACAAGTAATCCTGGATACTTAATTCGTCGCAGTAGCGAAAGCGATTACATTGCGCTTCGAGAAATTCGACTTGAGGCGTTGAAAGATTCTCCGGATGCTTTTGGTTCTACATTCGAGGAATGTGAAAAATGGCGACCAGAGCGCTGGAAAGAAATGGCTTCTGGAAATTGTTATCTCGCTGAGATAGATGGAGAAGTTGTAGGTATGTCGACTGGAGGGCTGAATACTCAGTTCCCGGGCACCTTCTGGTTATTTGGCATGTTTGTAAGTCCTAAAGCTCGCGGCACTGGAGTTGCGAGTGAACTTGTTTCAATCGTTGAGAGCTGGGCGAGGGAGCATGGTGGGACTGAACTCTATTTACACGTGACTGAATCGATGGTGCGGGCGAGGGCTTTCTATAAAAAAATTGGTTTTAATTTAAATGGTGGATCTGTGACAATGGATAGAGATACTTCTATAAAGCTTGTGACCATGGTGAAGAAACTTGACTAATACATTTGAAGTTCGTCGGGTGGCACCAGAGGTTCTTTATGATTTACGCCGTCGCGTTCTTAGATCAGATAACCCAGACGTATCAGTTGCCTACGTTCGCGATACTGAAGACACCTCTATTCATTTTGGAGGTTTTTTGGATGATCGTGTAGTTGTGAGTGCTTCGCTCTATCCATCACAGTCACCAATAAATCCTGAGTTAAAGACATATCAACTTCGTTATGTTGCGACAGATTTTGACGTTCAGGGCAAAGGCCTAGGTGGCATTGTGCTTGAAGTTGCTGAAGATGAACTTAAGTCTCTAGGCGTTGAACAGGTTTGGGCAAATGGTCGTGACACTGCGCTGGGGTTTTATCGTGCCCATAACTGGCAATTGATAGAAGGATCAGAGCACTTAAGTCCAGAAACAAAACTGCCGCATACCATTATCTATAAATTGTTATTAGGTTAATAAAGTGCGCAAACTCCTTACGTTAATAGTCCTTGCCCTTGTCATCATTGCTGGAATAAGTCTTTGGCCAAAGATTCATTCAACGCAGAATTCTTCTCCAACTACAACTTCTGTAGCACCGTCAATCGCGCCTCTCACTGGGCTACCAGACCCCAGCGGCTTATCTCTTACTCGTTCTGCTCTCACAGTAAAAATTGAAAATACACCTGATGCAATGCCACAGTGGGGCGTTACCAAAGCTGATGATGTCTATGAAGAAATAGTTAATGGTGGGATCACGCGTCTCGCAGCTGTTTTTAATTCTTCTGCTCCAACTCAAATAGGTCCAGTCCGGTCGGTACGACCCACTGATACTCAGATTGTGTATCCAATTGGAGGGATCTTTGCGTTCTCTGGTGGTGCTCAATATGCAATTAACAGCATTATGACTGCACCAGTAAAACTCATCAATCAAACAAGCGCTGGAACTGCAATGTACAGAGATCCAAAACGCCAAGCTCCTCACAACCTCTATGCAATTGGAGAGTCATTATTTGCATTCGGTGGAAATCCAACACCCCCTCAACCATTATTTAGCTACCGCTCAATTGGGAAAAAAGTGAAGGGGGCGAGTGTCTCGTCTTTTACGGTGGGCTTCCCAAGCATTTACCCAGTTACCTGGAATTGGAATCCATCAACTAAATCTTGGGATAGATCAATATTTGGAAATGCAGACATAACTGGGACAGGTGAACGCGAATCACCTAAAAACGTGATTGTCATGTTTGTGAACTATATAAATGGAATTGGCACAATGAATTCCTATGGCGATCTTCAGGGATCTGGAACTGTTCAAGTATTCACGGCAGGAAAAGTTATCCAGGGAACCTGGTCGAGAGGTTCAGTAATGTCTGACCCTATTATTTACAAAACGCTTTCGGGCAAAACTATAGAGATGGCACCAGGTCAGTCGTGGGTCGAGCTACTTAATACTGGCGGCAAAGTAACTGTTACGCCGTAACAACTTTTTCGAGAATTTCTAACGTTTTTTCCATACCCCTCAGGTCTGCAGTGTCCCAACCAATGAGTGGAATAAAGAAACCCCAAGGCTTTGTGAAATCAAATGATTCGGTGACCTTGGTGCCACCCGATACTTCTTCCAAGTCATAGCGCCAGATGAATTGTGAGAAGTGATGCCATGCAATGCACTTGTTTTCTTCAAAGGATGAAACAACATTCGAAGTGGTGTATTTCGCCTTGCGATTCATTTTCATCTTGAACTTTGCACCAAGAAATAATCGATCTGGTCCCTTCGCTACTCCCACGACTGAACCTAAGCCGTCAAGTTTTGAGTGCTGATTGGGATCAGCTAACAAATCAAAAATCTTTGAAGCTGGTGCTGCAATTACTCGTGAGGTGGAAATGAAGTTTTTCTTAGACATACACACATCGTAGGGCTTCATTGCAATTATTCGCTCAGAATTAGGTATGTTTAGATAAAGCCATTAGTCACGAGGAGCATCATGCGCATAGGAAACCTTTATGGACCAGACGCCACGTTCCTGGGTGTTCCTGCGGCTGATCCTGACGCAGCAGCTGAATGGGACAGCTCTAAGGCAGTAATTATTGGTGCACCTTTCGATGGAGGAACCTCTCACCGCCCGGGTACTCGGTTTGGTCCACAGGCAATTCGAATAACTGATTACCTACCTCACGATGGAATGCGCCCAAGTCTTCCACTTGGTGTTGACCCGCTCACTGACCTAGGAGTTGTTGACCTCGGTGATGTGGAGATGCCTTCTGGCGATACGGAACTCTCATTAGAGCGACTCGAGCAACGAGTGAAGCAGGTTGCACTTGCGGGAGTGATCCCGGTCATCTTGGGCGGCGACCACACGATTGCTCTTCCTGATGTAACTGGAGTTGCCCACCATATTGGATGGGGAAGAGTTTCAGTAATTCACTTCGATGCCCATGCCGATACTGGTGACACTCAGATGGGCTCGCTCCATGGTCACGGCACACCTATGCGCAGGCTCATTGAATCAGGTGCGTGTCGTGGAGACCGCTTCTTGCAAATTGGGCTTCGTGGTTACTGGCCAGATGAAGAAACACTTGCTTGGATGGCGGACCAAGGGATGCGCTCATTTGAAATGAGTGAAATTGTTTCTCGAGGTCTTGATGATGTGCTTACTGAAGCGCTCGCGCTCGCCATGAATGACTGTGATGCAGTGTTTTTGTCGGTTGATGTTGACGTAGTTGACCCTGGCTCAGCTCCAGGGACTGGGACTCCTGAGCCAGGTGGACTCTCAAGCCGTCAACTACTTGACGCCGTGCGACGTATTGCCATGGAAGTACCCGTGTGCGGGATGGACGTTGTTGAAGTTTCACCACCGTATGACCATGCAGAAATAACTGCGTATCTAGGGAACCGTGTTGTCCTAGAAGCACTCGGTGGAATTGCGTGGCGCCAGAAGAAGCTTCGCGGTGAAGTTACTCGCAACCCGAATGACCCGCTCTTAAAGGGCCGTTAATCACGCATTGACTCGAGGATGCTGCGAACGAGTTCTTCAGAAGTATCTGGGTGCAAGAAAGCAAACCTTGCGACAGATTCGCCCTCCCATTTCGATGGTGTTACAAAGGCAATTTGATCACGAAGCAATTGTTGACTCCATTCGAGGTACTGCTTTTCACCCCAGCCCTTTCTTCGGTAGAGAACAATAGAAAGACTTGCTGGCCGGATCATTTCCACGTGGTCCATTTCATTGATCATCTTTTCTGCTGATTTTGCAAGATCGATAGCTGCTTGGACGGCAGTTTCGTAAGCAGTAATTCCATTCGTAACTAGTGAATACCAAAAAGGGAGTCCTCTGGGGCGTCGTGAAAGATGAAACGCGAAGTCCGACGGGTTCCATTCGTAATGCTCATCATCGGCGTGGAGCACGTCGAGGTAGCCCGCCTGCTGAGCAATTATTTTTCTCGCCGTTGTTGGATCACGGTAGATAAGTGCCGCGCAGTCGAGAGGTGCAAAAAGCCATTTGTGTGGATCAACTACAAAGCTGTCTGCGTGACGAATCCCACTGAGCTGTTCCTTGTACGATTCAGACATTATTGCGGCGCCACCATACGCTCCATCAACGTGAAACCAGAGACTGTGCTCACGTGCGTAACTCCCTAGACCCTCCAGGTCATCAATAATTCCTGCGTTGGTTGTTCCAGACGTTGCGACTACACCAATCACTGTTTCTGGGTGGGGATCATTCGCCAGGGCTACTTCTAAATGCTCACGAGTGAACATGTGATTATTAGTAGGCACAAGAAGTGGTTCAATACCAATAACGTGAAGTGCTTTTCCTATGCTCGAATGTGCATCTGATGAGATTGCAAAACGAAGTTCGTGGGGTGCAATGTTCGGACGGCGAGTTCTTCCTACGTCTCGTCCAACAGTCAGTCCTGAGAGATTGCCCATTGACCCACCAGAAACAAATGCACCGCCAGATCCTTGCGGTAGTCCCGCTCGATTAGACAAAAACTCGAGCGCCTGATTTTCTGCGAGCACTGCTCCAGCAGATTCAAGCCAGCTAGTTCCATTAAGTCCAGAGCAAGCAACAACCATGTCAAAAAGAAGGGAGTTTTTCGTAGGGGCGTTGGGGATGAACGCTAAGAATCCAGGAGAGTCAGCAGAAACTACAGCCTCAGCTAGTTGCTTAGTAAAAAGATTGAGTATCTCTTCTGGATTATTACCCTCTGGGCTAATGAGTCCATCGAGACTTGGAAGTGGTGAAGGGTCAAGACTCCCGTAGTCCAGTGGAACTGGATCCATTGCAAGTCGTTCTCGGCAATACGTAAATATTGCCTCAGAGATTTTTTCGTCGTACGTAAACATTTGATGGCCCATAAGTGATGCCTTTCGTCTCTAATGCCATCGTACGCACTCATTCTGCTCTGGCCACTTAGGGAATGGACCCTGTCGCCTAGAATTAGCGAATGGTACGTGTCGGATACTTAGGGCCTGAGGGATCGTTCTCACACGAGGCCGTCTCCACACTGAATGATGTCCAAGCGGTTGCGTATGACTCAATTGGCGACCTACTAAGCGCCGTGAGTGACGAAAGCGTTGATAAGGGACTAGTTCCTTTAGAAAATGCAATCGAAGGAACTGTTTCAGCGACAATCGACGGACTTGTTTTCGACCACGAACTCATAATTGAGCACGAAATCGTTATTCCTATCCAGTTACATTTGTTGGCGCGTCCCGGTGTTGAACTTGGTGACGTCAAAAAAGTCTTTAGCTATGTTCACGCACTTGCTCAGTGTCGCGGGTACCTCAACAAGCTCGGCGTTACTACCGGGCAAACAATGTCTACGTCACAGGCCGCAAGCGAAGTCGCTGCGTCAAGTGAGCCAATTGCTGCCGTAGGTTCTGCAATGGCTGGGAAACTATTCGGACTTAATTCGCTCGCGACAAACATTGAAGACCACCCCGGCAACGTGACACGCTTTGTGCTCGTTGGACGTGATGCAATTACCTCTCCAACAGGTCACGACCGAACATCGATTGTTTGCTTCCAAGATGCAGACCGTCCTGGATCGCTGTACGCGATTCTCGGTAGATTCGCCGCACGTGACATCAACCTCACCAAGCTGGAGAGCCGTCCGACCAAGCAAGCTCTTGGCGACTACTGCTTTGTTATGGAATTCGAAGGACATGTTGCCGATGATGTTGTGAGTGATTTGCTTACTGATCTTCAGGCGCACTTAGCTCCTGTTAAGTTTCTTGGTTCGTACCCAGTTACTGGTGATAATGCGAAGTCTCGTCGAGAAGAAGTTGGCGAAGCTCGTAAGTCTGCTTCGGACTGGATCAGCAGTCTTAAGGCACGCGTTCGCCACTAAAAGAAAACGACCACCAGCAAAAGCCGGTGGTCGTTTCTATGGCGGAGGGAGTGGGATTTGAACCCACGGTGAGTCGCCCCACGTCGGTTTTCAAGACCGGTGCATTCGTCCGCTCTG
>CAIJWX010000076.1:0-6436 GCA_903824535.1 uncultured Actinomycetes bacterium
AAAAAACCCAGCGGGATTTGATGCTCTTCTCCATTCACTGCGATCAGGAACTGAAGACGTGTGGGTCGCGATTAATGCTCGTATTGCTGATGGAAAAGATCCGTCATGGCTGTACGACGTTTCGTTTGAAAATCTCCGAGGCAGAACTGTTTGGTGCATGGGAGATCGCAGGCTTGATCTCGCAACCAGACTTGAGTATGCGAATGTTGAGTACAGAATTGTTGATGATTTGAACTCATTACCTACATCACAAGCCACAGTGGAACTCTTGGCTAATTACACAGCGTTCAGTGACTGGATGGAAAGGTCGTCCTCACGATGAAAGTTGGACTTCTTTTTCCTGAATTATTAGGTACGTACGGTGATGGTGGCAACGCTCTTGCTTTAACCGAACGAGCTCGTCGTCGTGGTATTGAATCTGAACTTCTTGCGGTATCTATTGATGACGAGCTACCTGAAGCCGATATCTATCTATTAGGTGGAGGCGAAGATGGGCCTCAACGACTTGCTGCAGATCTTTTAAAGTCATCCTCACTGAAATCTCGAGTTGATGATGGTGCTCATATTTTTGCAGTCTGTGCTGGTCTTCAAATTCTCGGCACTTCGTTCTGTGTTGAGGGCAATGATGCTTATGAGGGACTTTCAATTGTCGATGTTCAGACCACGAGAGGCTCTGTAAGGTCAGTCGGAAATCTTCTGACTCAAGTAGGAACTAACAAACTCGTTGGATTTGAGAATCACGGCGGTGTCACCACTTTGGGTCCTGGCGTGAGTCCACTTGGAACTGTCATTGAAGGTCGAGGAAACAATGGAGTTCTCGATGGATTTGTATCTCAGAGAATCTGGGCAACATATGCCCACGGCCCAGTACTCGCGATGAACCCATGGTTCTGCGATGAAGTGATCTCGGTGGTGACGGGGAGGGTTTTAGAGCCACTCCAGAGCGTTTCAGATGCTCTTTACGCTGAGAGAATTAAGACGCTGGGCTCTCACTAGGGCGACTCACACTGTACGACTGGTCTCCGCTGACTTCTCTGCCAAGTGCAACAACTGCATCTTCAATTCGTGTGTTGAATTTACGAATATTTTCGCCTTCTTCACATTTCAAAGGTTTTCCAAACGCCACAGTTACTGGATGGCGGAATTCATTTGGTGCGTTGATGAACTTAGGAGCTTTTGCGTACTTTGGTCCTCTTAAATATCCAATGTCGTGAATATAGATAGGAATGATTGTTGCGTTTGTGCGCTCGGCTAAGTATGCAGCTCCACCCTTAAACTGTTGGAGATTTCCATCAGGCGTTCTTCCACCTTCAGGAAATAGCAGAAGATTCCACTTATCTTCTAAAACTTCGATTGCTAGCTGCGAACTGCGGCGATTAACTTTGTGTCGATCAATCGGAATGACGTTAAATCGAAGTACTGCTCTAAAGGCACTTATCCGGCTCATAAAGAATGTGTCCATAGCTCCAGCGACAACAGTGTGATTGCGAACTTTCGCGGGGAATGCAGCAATCGTGAGCGGAGTATCGAGGTTACTTGCGTGGTTAGCCACAAAAATAATTGGACGTTCACCAACCAAATTTTCTTGTCCAATTACTTTTAGCGAAGACAGATACTTAATGTATGGAGCAACGTAATAGGACTGATAAAAGTGGCGAAAAATTCTCGCGGAATATCTTCGTCCCCAAGCCGTTGGGAAATCAAGTCCTATCTTTGCCATGTTAACGGCGGCGCTTGCGCTGCTTTGGTGTGTAACGCTTTGAAGCTTCAGGCGCAGACCTAACTGTTGGCTCGTCTTCTTTTGCTACGACACGACCTTCTTTTCTGGCTTTTGCAAGATCTCTTGCTTTTCGTGAAGATCCAGAGAAGGATGCATCGCCGTATTTAGTTAGTCGTTGTGCACGAATAATTAGCCATCCACCGACAAAGACAAACAGAAGTCCATTGCTGAGGGCACCAACGTAGAGACCAAGTAAGAGACAGCTGACAATTACACCAGCGCGCTTTCTGCGTAACGCAAAAAAGAGGATGAATGCACCAACAATTGCTAGTGCAAGGAATGCTGGCATCCAGTATGAGGGATGTGTTGTTAACTCTCGAATACAACGGTTAACGCCTTTTGAGAATTCGTATGGTGGTTTACAGAATGGTGCAGATTTTGCCGGCATTGCGGTTAGGTGAAGCATTGTTGTCTTTGCAAGAATTCTCGGGAAGTAGAGCGCAGCAAAGATAAATGCGACTCCTGCGGCTCCGAAACTCACGCCTCGTTCAAACTTGTCGAGACCCATCACAACTTCTCGAGGAGCCATTCCTGGCTTCTTTTCTTTTAACCAACGGGACTTTGAATTTTCGTTATCTGACACGCGTAGAGGCTACAACTAGCGATGCATGAACGATGTGCATAATCCGAGTGCCTTAAAAATAATGAATTTGTGCGCAATCAACTAGAAGTAGCGTATTGAAATGGCAGCATTAAGTCACAAGATCCCGGCAACTCCTTGGAGGGCGAACTCAACATGGGCGTTTCGGCCCCGAGCTGCTTTGCCACTAATTGGTGGTCTGGCGATATTTGGGTTCGGAGAAGGTCTGCTTGTCCAGTCCCACTGGGGGTCAACGCCGTGGACTGTATTTGCTCAAGGAATCTCAAAGCACTCCCAACTATCAATTGGTTGGTCAACTCTGCTTATTAGTGCCTCAGTACTTCTTCTATGGTTCCCACTTCGAGAGCGACCAGGCTTTGGAACAATTGCGAACTTGATTGTTATTGCTTATGCACTTGACATAACTGCGGCTCATCTGCCAGTTGCTTCAAATGCGTTGTGGAAGTTTATTTATATGGTCGGCGCAATCATGGTCATAGGTATTGGAAGTTCCTTGTATTTAACAACAGGACTTGGTCCAGGACCAAGAGACGGACTTATGACGAGTTTGCATCGCAAACTAGGTGTCAGCATTGTTTACGTTCGTATCTCAATTGAAGCGACTGCTCTAACAATTGGATGGCTCCTAGGGGGAACGGTAGGCATTGGAACTGCAGCGTTCGCAATCGGAATTGGGTTCAGCATCGGATTCTGGTTGAACGTGATGGAACGCATAGTAAATGTGGCGCATCGTGATTGACAGTAGCCACTTCATTGAATTCTTTGTTGCGTCATCAATAATCATCATTGCTCCAGGGCCAAGCGTTATGTTCACAATTGCTCGAGGCGTCGCATGGGGCAAATGGACAGCAGTTTTAACAACACTCGGCAACAGTCTTGGCGCGTTGGTTCTTTCGGTGCTCGTAGCAGTGGGGCTCGGTCCACTGATTTCTCACTCAAAGTTATTCTCTGCTGCTCTGCAGTTCGCAGGTGGTTGCTATTTAATTTGGCTAGGCATTGAAGCTTTTCAAAAAAGAAAAGCACACGCCGCTGCAATGCTTGACCAAGATAATGACCGGCCATCTAAAGCTGTAATTATTCGACAGGGTTTTGTAGTGGGAGTTCTTAACCCTAAGGCTCTTATTTTCTTCGCTGCAGTATTTCCACACTTTGTTGATCGATCAAAAGGTCACGTAACACTTCAGCTTCTGATATTTGGACTGCTCTTTAGTGTGATGGCATTTTTTAGCGACGGAACCTGGGGTTACATTGCTGGAACTGCAAGAGACTGGTTGGCAACTTCGCCTAATCGCCTTATCGCGCTTAGAACAATTGGTGCATCAGTAATGATGATTCTTGGAATACTTATCATCATCTCGGCCTTTTCAACCTTGTAGCTCATTCAGTTCATCTTCAGCTGATTTTGAAAACTCGATACCTACCTAGAATGCAGTAGTCGAGGAGATTAAATGAGCATGCATGGTGGTGGCGCAGCCGGCCGTAGCGGTCGCATGGGCATGCGAGGTCTTACTAAAGACCGAAATATGTTGGAGCACCAGATTAAGAAGGGCACATTTCCTCGGGTTCTTAAGTATGCGAAGCAGTATAAAAAGATCCTTCTTATATTTCTTGTGGCCGTTGTAATTGACGCGATCGTTAGCTCGGTGTCACCTCTACTTCTTAGAGCCATTATTGATAAGGGAATTATTAATCACAATCGTGGACTAATTATTGGCCTTGCCTTGCTTACCGCTCTACTCGCAATATTTGATGCAGGGCTCTCGCTAATTCAACGGCGAATCTCTGCGGTTATTGGTGAAGGTCTTATCTGTGACCTTCGATCAGAAGTTTTTCAACATATTCAGTCGATGCCGATTGCTTTTTTCTCTCGCACCCAGACCGGTGCGCTGATCAGTCGACTCAATAATGACGTAATTGGTGCTCAACAAGCATTTACAGATCTCTTTTCAAATATTGTTGGAAACCTAATTCTCGTCAGCATTGTTCTTGGAACAATGTTTGTCTTGAGTTGGCAGATCACTCTCGTAGCGTTGCTTCTAGTTCCTGTTTTTCTGCTTCCTGCTCGTCGCGTTGGTCGTCGACTCGGAGCATTGTTTCAACGTGGCAATGAACTCAATGCTGGCATGAATATGGTGATGACTGAACGGTTCAATGTTTCTGGTGCAATGCTTGTGAAGCTTTTTGGTCGTCCAGCAGATGAACAGCAAACCTTTCGCAATAGTGCACTTGAAGTTAGAGACATTGGTATTGATCAAGCGATCTACCAACGATTCTTTTTCATTGCACTTTCTCTGACTGCTTCTCTGGCAACCGCGTTCGCATACGGATTCGGGGGAGTTCAAGCTCTAAATGGAACCCTGGCTGTTGGAACAGTTGTTGCAATTACGGCCTATCTTTCGAGGCTCTATGGACCATTAACGCAGCTATCAAACATCAATATTGATTACATGTCAGCAATGATCAGCTTCGAGCGACTTTTCGAAGTGCTCGATCTTGAACCAATGATTACTGAAAGCCCAACAGCGCGCGTAATTCCTTCTGGTCCCGCTCGACTTGAGTTTGATCATGTTGCATTCTCGTATCCGTCGGCTGAAGAAGTTTCACTGGCTTCATTGGAAGCTGTTGCAAAGCTAGAAAAAGTTGCAAAGACTGATGTTCTTCATAATCTTTCTTTTAGCGTTGAGCCAGGAACCATGACAGCTCTTGTTGGTCCAAGTGGCGCAGGTAAAACAACTATTTCTCTTCTGGTGTCTCGACTTTACGACGTCAGCTCAGGGGCAGTTCGTATCAATGGACTTGATATTCGTGAAGCCACTACTGAATCATTGAATGCAACAATTGGCGTTGTCACTCAAGATTCTCATCTCTTTCACGACACCCTTCGAATCAATCTTCTCTACGCCAAGCCAGATGCAACAAGTCAGGAGCTAGAAAAAGCTCTTCGCTCAGCACAGATTTGGAATCTCGTTGAATCGCTTCCGCTCGGGCTGGAGACAGTTGTTGGAGAGCGCGGATACAGACTTTCAGGTGGAGAAAAGCAAAGAGTTGCTCTTGCTCGTTTACTGCTTAAGTCACCAAAACTTGTAGTTCTTGATGAAGCAACTGCCCACCTTGATGCTGAGAGCGAATCGTTGGTGCAAAAGGCACTGGAAGAAACAATGTCAGAGCGCACATCACTTGTCATTGCACACCGACTATCGACAATCCGAAATGCGAATCAAATTCTTGTTATTGAAGACGGACGAGTAGTGCAGCGTGGTTCTCACACAGAATTGCTACACGAGGGCGGCCTCTATAAAGATTTATACGAGACTCAGTTTGCTCAACAAGAGCATTAACCCATTGCGTGAGCGCCACCATCAACATGGATAACTGAAGCAGTTGTTCCTCGCATTAGTGGTGACAAGAGCGCAACGCCGGTATCAGCAACTGCACTTGAGTCATTTACATCCCAACCAAGTGGTGCATTGTCCTTCCAAGTATCTTCGAATGTTTGGAATCCGGGAATCGATTTAGCGGCCATGGTTCGAATGGGTCCAGCTGCAAGCATGTTGACGCGAATTTTGTCTGGACCAACTTCACGTGCGAGGTAGCGACCAAGAGATTCAAGTCCTGCCTTCATAACACCCATCCAGTCATACATTGGATACGCACGAGTGCCATCGAAGTCGAGCGCAATTACTGATGCACCTCCGAGGGCTTCGCTTTTTTGAAGAAGTGGTCGAAAGGCCCCAACGAGAGCAGCCAGTGAATATGTTGAGATCTGCATTGCTGTTGCGACGTCTTCATAAGGTGCCACGAACATTCCATTTCCCAGACACGACTGAGGGGCATAACCAATTGCGTGTACAAGTCCATCAAGACGACCGAATCGTTTCTCAACTTCTACAACTGCTGCAGCAATTTCCTCAGGGTTGGTTACGTCTAATTCAATGATTTCGCCAACGTCACCGAGCTTCTTGGCTACCCGGCGAGTGAGCGAGACACCGCGTCCAGCTCCAGAGATTGCGACCGTGGCCCCCTCCTCTAAACAGCGCTTGGCAATGCCAAAAGCC
>CAIJWX010000077.1:0-2754 GCA_903824535.1 uncultured Actinomycetes bacterium
GGGTTCACAGAGCCAATCGCTAACTCCATGGACGCAGTGAGCGACCGTGACTTTGTTGCAGAAACTCTCTTTGACATTGCGATGCTCGGTATTCACCTGTCACGCATGGGTGAAGAGCTTGTCCTATGGACAAGTGCAGAGTTCAACTTCGCAACCCTTGGTGATGACTTCACAACTGGCTCCTCAATGCTTCCTCAGAAGAAGAACTCTGATGTTGCTGAACTGGCTCGTGGAAAGAGCGGAAGACTGGTTGGAAACCTAACTGGTTTACTGGTCACCCTTAAGGGGCTGCCACTTTCCTACAACCGTGACTTGCAAGAAGATAAAGAGCCACTGTTTGACTCAGTCAAGCAAGTACTCCTAGTTCTAAGTGCAATGACCGGGGCGTATCAGTCAATGACGTTTAATGCACCATTCGCCCAAGCTGCAGCTGACGATCAGTTCCTCGTAGCGATTGACATTGCTGAGAAGCTTGTTCTCGCTGGTGTTCCATTTCGCCAAGCACACGAACAAGTTGGAAAGCTTGTAGGTGAAGCGGTTCGTGACTCTAAGTCACTTAAAGATGTTGTGGCTGCCAGTGCAGACTTTGCTCAGTATGTTGAGCTCTTTGCCCAAGGAGCTGCGCTAAAGAACCGCACGTCACTTGGTGCAGCGGGACCACTTGCAAAGTCCGAGCAAGAAACAAGGCTCACTAGCGCTGTCAGTGCCGCAAAGGCTCGAGTCGGTCTGTAAGTAGTTATGAGTGCTCTTGAAATCGCATGGTTCGGAGCACTTTGTGATGATGACTACGAACAGCTCGGCGTTGTAAATCCAGATCTCAGGTCTTCCTGGGATCACTGCTCTGCGCTTGTTCAAGAAGCAGAGAAGCAGGGCTTTGATTCGGTGCTACTTCCTTCTGGATACTCACTAGGTCTTGACACAACAACTATGTCGGCGGCACTCGCAAGAGCAACGTCGAAGATTCGACTTCTCACTGCGATTCGAACAGGCGAAAACTGGCCACCACAATTGGCGCGTCAAATTGCAACGCTGCAGCATTTATCTGATGACCGTATTGACATCAACATCATTTCGAGCGACCTCGCCGGTGAAGAACTCGCCAGTGGTCCGAGGTATCAACGCACGCTCGAAGTAATGGAAATTCTCGACGCACTTGGAAGTGGCAGAAATGTCTCCAGACACTCGGACTTCTTCGAGCTTGATGTGGATCCTCCTCGCATTGCAACAGGCAACCGACCCGCGTTCTACTTCGGGGGACTAAGTGACCCAGCAAAAGACGTAGCTGCACGCATGGCTGACGTCTATCTCATGTGGCCAGACACCACTGAGAACATTGCAGAGTTGATTGATGAGATGCGCATACGTGCTTCTGAATACGGTCGAGTACTTCGATTCGGGTACCGAGTTCATGTCATTGTTCGTGAAACTGAACAAGAGGCACGTGACGCAGCTGAGTTCCTCGTGGCTGAACTCGACGATGAAATAGGTCGCGCAATTAGAGAGCGTTCACTCGATTCTGGATCAGTTGGTGTTGCTCGACAGAGTGAACTTCGCGACCAGTCAAGTGACGACGGTTACGCAGAGCCAAACCTTTGGACGGGGATTGGCCGCGGACGCTCAGGTTGTGGTGCAGCAATTGTTGGCTCAGTTGACCAAGTGGTTGCGAAGATTGAGGCGTATCAAGAACTTGGAATTGAAGCACTTATCTTGTCGGGGTACCCACACATTGATGAGTGCAAGCGCTTTGGTGAATTAGTACTGCCGAGACTTAGTCACGGATCGCTGCACTAAAGGTATTCAGCAATCTCCACGACGCGCTTTTCGTCGATTGCCCGGTGAGCTGCAGCTCCCATAACAACACTCCAGAAACCATCCTCGGCATTAACGAGCGCAGGAGTCTTGTTCTCAACTGCGCGCTTTAAATCTAAGTGCTCAAGAAAACTAGCTCCGTGGTGGAATCCTTCAACCAGAACTTCTTCGTTGGTGACGATTTCTTCCTTCACACCCTTGGTCCAACCTTTACGAGCACCAGTTCTCACTAGCCCGGTAGGGAGGAATGCTTCAACTTTGCCTTCGGTGCCAACAATGCTTAGCTCTTCAGTATTTGTTGTTCCTTCAGCGAACATGCAGAGATCCAGGGAGCTACGGATGCCATTTTCAAACTCAACAATCACGTACGCATTGTCAAGAATGTCTGGGGTGCGTCCGTCGTAGTTCTCGTCTAGGTGGTTATGAGACTGGCCGCCTGATGCCATGACCCGCACAGGGTTGCTCTGCGCAATGAGGCGCATTAGATCAAAGAAGTGACAGCACTTCTCTACGAGTGTTCCGCCAGTATTTTTAGAAAAACGGTTCCAGTTGTCAACCTTCACGAGGAATGGATGACGGTGTTCACGTTGGGCAATCATTACAACGTCTCCGAGGTCGCCAGACGATGCAATTTGAATTGCCTTGGCGACTGGTGGCATGTAGCGGTATTCAAGCCCCACCCAGAAAAGATTGGAGTAGGAGAGTGCGAGGTCACGAATGACTTTGGCATCACTGACTTCAGTGCACATTGGCTTTTCAACAAAGATTGCCTTGCCAGTTTTCATGACGTCGTCAAGAACTGCACGGTGAGTGAAGTTAGGCGTTGAAATTACGTAGACATCACAGATGTCGGCTTTTAGAAGCTCGCGGTAGTCGCTAAACGTTTCGAGTTTTCTGCCTTCAGCAGTTTGGCGAGCTTGATCGAGTGATCCCTCGAAAGTGTCA
>CAIJWX010000078.1:0-9664 GCA_903824535.1 uncultured Actinomycetes bacterium
ACGGGTACGAGCTTGATTGAAGAACCAACCTCTTCTGGACGTAGATCAACGCGGACAACTTGGCCCTCGGTGACTCGTTCTTGAGATGTTCCAACACGGATAATTGCGTACATAAGGTTTCCTATCTTAGCGGATAATTCAGGGGGCAACTAGTGGGTCTAGAGGCCGGTGGCGACAACAAAACCACGGCCGTCACAGACGGCACAGAGACTGGAGACTGACTCCAAAAGGCCCTCATTGACGCGTTTGCGGGTCATTTCCACGAGACCTAAGTCAGAGATGTCAAATACCTGGGTGCGGGTCTTATCGCGAGATAAGGCCTGGCGAAGTGCTGAGGCGACTGCCTCTCGGTTGACCTTTGCCTCCATGTCAATGAAGTCAATAACAATGATGCCACCAATGTCTCTAAGACGCAGCTGGCGGGCAACTTCTTCGGCGGCTTCGAGGTTGTTCCTGAAAACGGTTTCTTCAAGGTTTGTTGTTCCGACGTTCTTTCCGGTGTTTACGTCTACAACAGTTAGAGCTTCAGTGCGCTCAATGATGAGAGATCCACCAGATGGCAAGAAGACCTTGCGGTCAAGTGCACGATGTAACTGCTCATGTACGAAGTAGCGCTCGAAAAGTGGCAGCTCTTCGGTGCCCTTGTCATAGAACTCAATACGGTCTGCAAGCTCTGGGTTTACAGCAAGAACGTATTCACGAACTTTTTCGTAGAGCTCACGGTCGTCAATGATCACACCGCGGTAGTCATCGTTCAGTTCTTCACGAAGAACACGAACCGCAAGGTCGAGGTCGCGGTAAACAAGTCGTGGAGTATTGGATTTAGCAACTTCAGCTTCAATCGCTCCCCACTTCTCAGAAAGTGACGCAACGTCACGTGCGAGATCTTCTTCGCTAACGCCTTCAGCTGCAGTACGAATGATGATTCCATGACGCTCAGGCTTTACGGCGTCAATAATTTTGCGTAGACGGCGACGCTCGCCGTCAGGCAGACGCTTTGAGATACCGATTGTTGAAGAGTTTGGAACGAGCACCGCAAAACGACCCGGAATTGATACTTCTTGTGTAAGTCGAGCACCCTTTGCACCAATGGCATTTTTGGTGACCTGACAGACAATGGTCTGTCCACCCTTGATCATTTCTTCGATGCGCTTGTTTTCTTGCTTGGTTTCGCCTTCAATGTCTTCATCTTCAATTGAGATGTCAGCACGATAGAGAACTGCATTCTTTGGAATACCAATGTCTACGAATGCCAATTCCATTCCAGGAAGAACATTTTGAATTCGACCAACATAAATGTTGCCATCGATCTGGTTAGTCTCGTCAGCCGCCTTAGCAACTGTGTATTCGACCATTGCGCGACCTTCAAGAGTTGCAATGTGGGTTGCATCCTTTGTTGAGTGAACACACATCAAGTAGCGACCTTGCGCTCTAGTGCGGCGTTCTCCCCCGCGGCGACGGTTCTTGTTGTTGTTCTTACGGCCTTCGTTAGGCGTTGTGCTGGCTTCAGGAGCAGATGCCTCTACTGGGGCATCTGCGTTTCGAGG
The DNA here is from genome assembly GCA_903824535.1 of uncultured Actinomycetes bacterium. GTDB lineage: Bacteria > Actinomycetota > Acidimicrobiia > Acidimicrobiales > RAAP-2 > RAAP-2. The sequence continues at coordinate 1,548 of CAIJWX010000078.1, forward strand.
CTGCTGGTTCTGCGGACGGGGGTTCGCACCACCCTGGCCACCACGTCCACGACCACCACGACGGCGGTTCTTATTCCCACCACCCTGCTGTCCTTCACGAGGAGCAGCTGGCTGCGGGGCTGAACCCTTGGTGTCGCCTATTTGAGGGGCTGGGCGTGTATCGCCAATACGAGGGCTAGACGATGATTCGGGCTGGTTGTTGGATTCGTCGCTCACGACGGGCACTCCTTGAGTTCTGGTGGTTGATGTAGTGCGAAGCACTACCGAGACTAAAAACGCCAGTGCGCTTTGCACCTACAACGTTGGTATTGGAAAAGAAGGCGTTAAAAAGCACGACAAGCAGGTTCAAAAACCCAAAGGTTAAAACTCCTATTGCACTTGCGTGTACCACGGCATGTCCTCAATGCTTTCAGTTCCAGAGTGCGTGCACTGTGAAACTGCTGCGTTCTTATTGCGCAACTGTGCGGTATGCACCGCTGCGGCCAACTCCTCAAGGCTACTTGAAGTGACGACTCAACCAGGCTTCTTCTTGGAAACCGTTGAAGTTGTTGTATTTCGACCTGGAGAAGTTGTCGTAGTCGTTGTTGCAGCGTTAATGACAGCTGCAACATTTGATTTCAGGGTGACTGGCTTGATGGGGTGAGCAACAAGGTAATTAAATGTTTGGGCGACTACTGGCGCCGCCGCGGATGCACCGTAACCACCTTCAGCAATAACACAAACGACTACATACTGTGGGTTCGCTGCTGGCCCGAAACCAACGAACCATGAGTTCGGAGAAAGACCAGGAGCATTTGAAGCCGTTCCAGTTTTTCCAGCTACAACAAAACTATTCATGTTGAATTTGGCAATACTCTTAAATGTTCCATTCGCTGTTCCACGCGAACTATTAACTACACCAATTAGTCCTTGAAGAATTGGGTTACGAATTTTTCCTGGTAAGCTGACGTGACCCTGCACCCTTGGTTGGTAGCGGCGAATTACTTTTCCGTGAGCATCAACAATTGCTGCAGCAACTTCTGGTGTATAGCGAGTTCCACCATTCGCAAATGTTGCGTACGCATTCGCTAGGGCAATAGGCGTTACGGCGGTTGTTCCCTGGCCGAAAGCCATTTCAATATTGTCCCCGGTGTACCACGATGTATTTGGGAAAGCCTTGGGCACCTCATTGTGCAGTGCAATTCGTTCTGATGGCGAGTCAACTCGCCCACCTGATTCATTAGGTAGGTCAATATTTGTGTAGTTATCTAACCCATATAGAGTCGCAACATCCTGAATTGGAGTTTGACCATATTTGCGTTGCTGGCTCCAGAACAAATATCCCAAGTTATAGAAGTAGTAGTCCGAAGAAGCTGCCATTGCTTGGGCCAAATTAACTAAACCTGCACCCTTATTCTCGGCGTCATTAAAGACACAACCGTGAGCTCCTTCGAGACATCCAGGCACCTTGAACGAACCAGTGTCATTCATCAATGCGTTCGGAGAAAAAATTCCGGTTTGCAACATTGCAGTTGCCGTGATCATCTTGAACGTACTGCCAGGTGTGTAAATACCTTGAATTGCGTAGTTGTTAAATGAACCATCATTTAGAAGTGTTTTGTATTGAGCATTAGATAACCCGGAAATAAAAGAGTTCAGGTCAAACGACGGATAACTAGACATTGCTAGAACTTGACCATTGTTTGGATTGAGAACTATTGCTGCACCATTTCGTGCTGGAGGGTGCTTGCCAGTGTTTGGGTCAATTCTTGCTCGGTCACTAGTAATTTCAGTTGCCAAATAATTATCAAGTGCTTTTTGCAGCCCAATGTCAATATTTAATACAACTGAATTTCCTACCTTAGGTTGGATGGTGTGCATTGCTCCAAGAATCTGTCCCTTTGCATTCACTTCTAATGTCTGCTTACCGTCAGAGCCTCGTAGGAACTGTTCGTAGTACGACTCGATACCGGTTTTGCCAATTGTGGAGTCAGTTCTGTAGCCCTGAGATAACTGAGTAGCCGTGAGTTGGCCAACTGGCCCAACGTATCCGAGTGCCTGCGCTCCGACATTGCCACCATTTGGATAACTTCGTTTTGAAACATTAAGTACGGAAACTCCAGGGAACTGACTTGGGTGCAATTTAATAAATTCAACAACGCTAGATGGGGCGTTATCCATGATTGGAGCTGGCTGGTAGGGGTCGTATTGAACATTATTTAAATCTGCATTGATCTGTTTGACACTTAGCCCAGTGAGCGAAGCCAACGCTCCTTTGATGGATGGAAACAAGACAGCTTCAGCTCGTGATAAGCGAATTTCGGTTGTAGTGATATTTGTAACAAGTGGTGATCCCCTGCGGTCATAAATAACACCTCGAGTGGCAGGTATTGCACTCACGCGTAGTGAGTTTGCATTTACAGCTCTTACTGATGCGCTGTGATCAAGAATTTGCAACATAAATAACCGAACGAGTATCACGCAGAAGAGGAAGATGAAGAACCCGCCAATAATCTTCCACCGACGTTCAGGGCGAGCTCGTACTTCATCTGGAGAAGCAACGATGTCTCTAATACCAACTGGTTTTGATTCATTGATCGAGCGACCACGCCCCTTAAGCGGGTTGATTGATTCCCACGGGCGCCATAAACGAGAAAAAAGGCTCCCGGTTGGCCTATTTCTCCAAGAGCGCTTCACCTCACCACTCCTTCACCGAGACGTCCAATTGAGCGAGCTACTCGAGTAAAAGGTCTAGCCAGAAGAAAGAATGCGGTTGCGTTGACGACCATCATTGCGAGCACGCTTCCACGCCACAGATGAAAATCAATTGCAAAAAAACCACTCAACACATAAGCAAGTGGGGCTACGAATCCGGCACCAGCAGCGATTATTGGAGCGACCCACCACGCCGCAGAATCAAGGTCTCCAACGCCTTCACGGCCAAGTCTGGAAGTTGCATATCCAAGCAACATTCCAACTGCTGGTGTGAGTCCAAATGGCGTTACTGAGTGGAGATCAAAAAAGACCCCTGCCCCAAGAGCCACCAGAAGTGAGAGCACCGTGTAGCCAGCAATGCCCATTGCAACGGGCCAGAGCCAAACAATCATGATGACAACTCCGGCGAATCTAAGACCAGAGAAAATAATAAGTTGCATTGAAAGAACAAACAGCGTCGCGATCGCTGCAGGGATCAGCTGTCTTCTCACGTAGATGGTTCCCAGAGCAGTACATCAACGTACGTAAGATTTCTGAGGTCGGCTGTTGGTTTCAGTTTTAAGTCAAATGTCGCAGCGCCAGGCGTCAATGTTGCCTTAGTCACCGTAGCGATTGGAAGTCCCGGCGGATAGAGAGCGCCATTAAGTCCATTGGTTGAAAATACTGTCCCTGGAGCAACATTGTCACTCAGTGGCACTGACGATGCGCTGAGCCCATTGTTTAGTCCGTTACCACTGATGATCAGCGTTGAGCTTCCATTGCCGAATGTGGCACCAATAGATGTGTTCGCGTCAGTGATGAGCTGCACTGTTGAAGCGTTAGACCCAGTTGAAATAACAATCCCAACGAGCCCACCGTTTGCAACGACAGGCATTCCTGTAAGTACGCCCTGCTTTCGACCTTTAGAAATTGTGATGGTGGCTGAGAAGTTTGTTGGTGAAAGCGATGTCACCTGAGCTGCAACTTTTGCAAGTGATCCAATGAATGGCACATTGAGTTGCTTTGTAAGTTCTGCGGTCTGTCGTTCAAGGGACCAAGCTTCATTGGCGTGTTGCTGAGCAATGCCAAGTTCATATCTGAGTTTTTGATTTTGTGCCAGTACGTCTGAGTAGTTAATCGCTCCAGCGAAGAGGTGGCCAATAGGTCTCGCAACTTCGCCAACCGTCCAAGAAAACGGAGCCACAACGACATTTGCAACTCTTCGTAAGTTCGCAACAATGCCACCAGACATGTAGAGCGCAGTAAGCAGCACCAAAAAACTAACGGTGTACGTCCAGGTGCGACGTCGCTTACGGTCGAAGGCCACGGGTTACCGCGAAGGGCTTGACTTCAACATGCGCGAGAAGGTTTCAAGTTCTTCCAGGCACATGCCACTTCCAAGGGCCACACAGTTAAGTGGATCATTGGCGACAATGATTGGCATATTCGTTTCCATTTCGAGGCGTGCGGCGATGCCGTTAAGGAGCGCTCCACCACCGGTCAAAACAATTCCTTGTTCCATGAGGTCAGACGAAAGCTCAGGTGGCGTACGGTCAAGTGTGACCTTCACAGCATCAATAATTGCCTGCACCGGTTCTTCAATGGCCTTGCGGATCTGCTCAGTAGAGATAATCACCGTCTTTGGCAGTCCTGTTACTAGGTCTCGGCCACGAATTTCAGCTCGTAGTTCCTGCTCGAGCGGGTAAGCGGAGCCCAGCTGGATCTTGATTTCTTCAGCAGTTCTCTCACCAAGGGCAAGCTGGAATTCTTTCTTAACGAAAGCAACTAGTGCTTCATCGAGTTCATCTCCACCAACTCGGATTGACTGTGAGGTCACAATGCCACCAAGTGAAATAACGGCGACCTCAGTTGTTCCTCCACCAATGTCAACCACCATGTTTCCAGTTGGTTCGTGAATAGGAAGTCCTGCACCGATTGCTGCAGCCATTGGCTCTTCAATGATGTAGGCCTTACGTGCGCCGGCGTACTCAGCTGCTTCCATTACAGCGCGCTGTTCTACACCTGTGATTCCAGAAGGAACACAGATAACCATGCGAGGTTTTGCGAAGCGACGTTGGTGAACTTGGTGAATGAAGTAGCGAAGCATTTTTTCGCAAATTTCAAAGTCTGCAATAACGCCATCTTTTAGTGGTCGAATTGCTTGAATGTTGCTCGGAGTTCGTCCAACCATGCGCTTGGCTTCTGCTCCAACGGCGAGTGGCTTTCCGTCCTTGGTGTCAATTGCAACCACTGAAGGCTCGTTGAGAACAATTCCACGACCTCGTACATAGACGAGTGTATTGGCAGTACCGAGGTCGACCGCCATGTCACGGCCTAAGAATGAAAAACGCCTATCAACCATAGAAACCCTTTAACGAGGGGACCGACAAACGCCCTCTGCTTCCTACAAGGCTAGGCCAAGTCAGTGACTCCAGAGCGGTAAATCTTATTTAGGCCAGTTCTGGAAAGAAGATTCCGATTTCGCGCTGAGCTGATTCCGCAGAATCTGAGCCATGAATGAGGTTCTCGCGCATTTCCGTAGCCAAATCTCCACGAATGGTGCCTGGAGCTGCATTCTTAGGGTCAGTAGCGCCCATAAGGGTGCGAACTGCCTGCCACGTATCTTGAGGTCCCTCAACAATCGCCACCACCACAGGGCCGCGAGTAATGAAGTCAACGAGTGGTGCGTAGTAGTCCTTGCCAGCGTGCTCGGCGTAGTGACGTTCTGCAGTTGCACGGTCAATAGTTAGTTCCTTCGAAGTAGCAATACTGAGTCCGATTGCTTCAATTCGACCAATGATTTCGTCAACAAGTCCACGCTCTACTGCGTCAGGTTTAAGGATAATGAGGGTTCTGTCCATTCAGAAAATCTAACAGTCTTAGGAGAGGTGTCGAGAAGTCACGTGCATCACATCACCACGAACCTCAGCGACCAGATACAAACTTCCTGCAACAACAATCAAATCCTCATCAGTTGAGTGCTCTCGTGCATAGGCCAGTGCTGCTGCGACGCTCGGATGTTCAATTGCTACACCCCCGGCATTTCTCACAGCTTGTGCCACGTCGTGAGCGCTAACGGCTCTTGGTGAGTGAGGAGCACAGCAGTGAAATTCAGTAAACCCGAGATCAACGAGTGGCGTAACCATGTCATCAATTTCTCGACCAGTGAGCATTCCAATAATGCAGCGTCGTGTTCCTTCAACGTGAAATGCACCATCGAGTGTTGACGCAAGTGCACGAACACCAGCAGGGTTGTGTGCACCATCGACAACAATCATTGGCTTTCGAGAAATAAGTTCCATCCGCCCCGGCATGCGAACTGTTCGAAGTGTTTCGCGAACAACTTCCTCGCCGAGCGCTCGACCTAAAAACGCTTCAGTGGCAATAATTGCAGTCGCCGCATTTACTCCTTGGTGGATGCCGTGGAGTGAAACGAGAATCTCTTCGTAATGCTCATATGGAGTTCGAAGTGTGATCGCTCGCCCACCAAGTGCAAGGTCATTTCGTTCAAGTGAGAAGTCAGACTCAAGCGTCCACAACGTAGACCCCAGTTCGTTGGCTTTCTTGGTTGCAATATCAACTACAACAGCGTTCGTTGTTGCAACAATTGAAATTCCATCTTGGCGAAAAATTCCAACCTTGTCTGAAGCAATGGCACTAATAGTTGTTCCAAGTACCGCAGTGTGGTCAAGGTCAACATTGGTGAGGACTGCAACGTCACTATTAATTACGTTCGTTGAGTCCCACGTTCCACCCATTCCAACTTCCATAACTGCAACGTCTACACCTTCGTCAGAGAAATGCAGCAATGCGGCAACGGTCAGTAATTCAAATCGTGTGAGCTTTATTCCAGTAACTGATTCAACATCATTAAGTCGGCTAAATAGTCCAATAAATGTGTCGTCGTCAATTGGTTCACCGTTTAGAGCAATTCGCTCGTTGACAGCATGAAGGTCAGGACTCGTGAATGTTCCAACTCGCAGTCCAGTTGCTGCCAGTAATGCACTGGTGACGGTAGTTGTTGTCCCCTTACCGTTCGTTCCAGTTATATGAATTGAGCGGTAGTCATTTTGTGGATCAGCCAACATTGAGAGCGTGTCGAAGATTGGAGCCAGTGAAGGTGTGTCTTGATGATTAGGAGCAACCCGCTCAAAGTCAACGTGGGATTCAAGCCAGGTCAGAGCCTCGACGTACGACTCGAACTGCACTACTTAGCTCGCTCGACGGGTGCGCGTCGCCTTTCGCATTTCATACGTAGGAGCAGTCTTTTCGCGCACTGATTCTGCGGTGACAACACATCGGAGCACATCTTTGCGTCCTGGAACGTCAAACATTGCTTCGAGCAGAACGCTTTCAAGAATTGATCTGAGGCCTCGAGCTCCAGTCCCGCGTTCAACGGCAAGGTCAGCAATTGCTTCGAGTGCAGGCTTTTCAATTACAAGCTCAACATCGTCCATTGCCATCACTTGCGTGAACTGCTTAACGAGGGAGTTCTTTGGTTCAGTTAGAACATTGATGAGCATGTCACGTGTGAGTTGCTGAACTGCTCCAACGATTGGTAGTCGACCAATAAATTCAGGAATAAGTCCGAACTTAGTGAGGTCTTCTGGAAGCGCGTGACGGAACAATTCAACGTCTCCGGACTTCTTGCCTTCAACCGGTGCATTGAAGCCCATTGACTTCTTGCCTAGACGACGCTCGATAATTTCTTCGAGACCCGAAAAGGCGCCACCACAGATGAACAAAATATTTGCGGTGTCGATGGTGATGAATTCTTGGTGAGGGTGCTTACGTCCACCCTGTGGCGGGACGCTAGCAACAGTTCCTTCGAGAATCTTTAGAAGTGCTTGCTGAACACCTTCACCCGAAACGTCACGAGTGATCGATGGGTTTTCAGACTTGCGAGCAATCTTGTCGATTTCGTCGATGTAAATAATTCCACGCTCGGCACGCTTTACGTCAAAGTCAGCAGCAGAGAGGAGTTTGAGAAGAATGTTTTCAACATCTTCACCAACGTAGCCAGCTTCAGTAAGCGCAGTGGCGTCAGCGATAGCAAAAGGAACGTTGAGCATGCGAGCAAGGGTCTGGGCGAGGAAAGTTTTTCCGCATCCGGTAGGGCCGAGAAGCAAAACGTTTGACTTTGCAACCTCTACGTCATCGTCGTGAAGCGGCCCAGATTGAATTCTCTTGTAGTGGTTGTAGACAGCAACTGAAAGAATTTTCTTTGCGTCTTCTTGTCCAATTACAAACTCATCAAGGAATGATGAAATCTCTCGAGGTGTTGGAAGATCTTCAAGTACGAACTCAGGACGGTCCCCGAACTCGTCAGCAATGATGTCATTGCAGAGGTCAATGCACTCATCGCAAATGTAGACACTGGGTCCAGCAATGAGCTTCTTAACCTGTTTTTGACCTTTAGCGCAGAAACTGCACTTAATAAGGTC
>CAIJWX010000079.1:0-12381 GCA_903824535.1 uncultured Actinomycetes bacterium
AGTCATCGGGCTCGTTCTAGCCCCACACTCATCAACAATGTCGACCCTTCAGTACATGACCCGTGCAAAAGAGACTCTTGGTGAAGGCATTGAGTTCATTGAAATCGGTGCTTGGTATGAATTCCCAGGATTCTTAGAACTTATTGCGCGACGTGTGAATGAAGCACTCGCCAAGATTCCTGCTGAGCGTCTCAGCACAACTGAAGTTCTTTTTTCCGCGCACTCACTGCCGGAGAAAATTATTGCCAATGGTGATAACTACCCCGACCAGCTTCTCGAGAGCGCCAAAGATGCAGCAGCCATCGCTGGTGTCGACAAGTGGGACATTGCATGGCAGTCAGCTGGACGCACCGCAGACCCATGGATTGGTCCTGACATTCTCCAGGTACTACGTGACAAGCGCGAAAATGGCGTGACTGACATTGTTTCTTGCCCTATTGGATTTGTCTCAGACCACCTAGAAGTGCTCTTTGACATTGATATTGAGGCGCAAGGCGTTGCCAGTGAAGTCAAGCTAAATATCGTGCGCACAGTCTCACTCAATGCAGATCAAGAGTTCGTCGAAATTCTCGCAAATATTGTCCAGCACGCGGACGCGTAAATGTCACGTGATTCCATCGTCATCGTCGGCGCAGGAATCAGTGGGTTAAGTGCCGCATGGGAATTAACTGGTGGAGCAAACGGGCCAAATGAAGCTACTCCCCGAGTAGAAATCATTGAAGCGAGCAGCATCATTGGTGGAGCGCTCGCATCAACGCATTTTGCTGGAAGACAAATTGATTTAGGAGCTGATGGTTTTTTAGCGAGGCGCCCAGAGGCAGTAACACTCGCAAAAGAACTTGGCCTCGAATCAGAACTCATTCCCATTGAAGCAAGCGGAGCATCAATTTGGTTACGTGGTGCACTTCACGAACTACCAACAGGCCTCGTTCTCGGAATGCCGACTTCTTCAAAAACCGTTAGGTCGGTGAAGGGGCTTTCGTTTCGCGCCAAGCTCGCTGCTCTGCGAGACGAACTACTGCCAAAATCGCTAAAAGTCGAAGATGATATTTCAATTGGTGAAATTGTCAGAACCAAACTCGGTAAAGAACTCACCTATCAATTCGTTGAGCCAATGATTGGTGGTATTCAAGCAGGACGTATTGACGAGCTCTCAGCAAAAACTGTATTCCCCGCACTGTTTGAAGCCGCTAAAAAAGGTGGATCAATTATGAAGGCGCTGAGGACTCCTGCGCCAGCCAGTGAGGGACCAGTATTTAATTCGCTTAAAGAAGGCGTTGGCTCGCTCCCTTTGGCACTTGCTGATCAACTTAAACGTCGTGGTGTCATTATTAGAACTGGTGTTGCGGTCACTGCGCTCAGGTCAACTCCTGCCAGTCTCTACACCTGGGAAGTTGATACAGATCGCACCACAACAACCGCCAATGCAGTAATTCTTGCTACCCCAGCTCCTGCCGTTTTTGCATTGATGCACAAACTCGATGAGCCTTTTGCCCCACTTGCTGACATAAAGAGCGCCGGTGCCGCAATGGTCACCTTTAGTGTTCCAAAAAACGCAATTCAACTCCCAGAACACGGTACGGGAGTTCTCATTCCACTTAATACTCCTTGGGACGGCGAAGGATCATTAATGGTCACCGCAATTACATTCCTTGATCGAAAGTGGTCACGTCTGCAACGTGCAGATGACATCGTGCTTCGTGCCCATGTTGGAAGAATTGATGATGAACGATGGACATCAATGAGTGATGATGCCCTAACGCAACGAGTTAGTGAAGAACTCAGTTTTGTACTGCCAATGTTTGGCACACCAAATGAGTCACTCGTGCAGCGATGGCCTCAAGGGCTTCCGCAGTATTACGTTGGGCACGCAGACGTTTCGCAACGTGCAAAACAAAACGCAAACAAAATAAAAATTGCGCTCTGTGGCAATGCCTACGACGGTGTTGGTGTTCCTGCGAGCATTGGATCAGGCAGGCGAGCTGCGCGCGAAGTACTTGACTGGCTGAAGAAGTAATTACAAGTAGTAACCGGAGTGAATGTAAATGCACGGGACACCTTCGCTCACGTACATTGCATGATTCTTTGGATCATCATCGAGTGCTAAGCGAATGTCGTAGCCCTGTGACACAAGGTCGTGCAGTGCTCCGCGCTTGAATTGATCGACTCCGGAATAATCTCCGTACTCACGCATAATGAGTAAGTCCCATCTGAGCCCGTAACGCTCCAACCACGCAACGGTGTGTGGCTGCACGCGTCGTGGGCGACCCGTTAAAAGAATTACTGAAAGATCTTTGTCGAGTAATTCAAGCAACCGCTCGATCTCTTCAATGATTGGATCGTCACCGCACGCATCAAAGAAGCTCTTCCAATCTCCCCAGTCGAGAAAATGCTGACGCCCCGCTGCATCTGCAAGCACACCATCAATATCAAAAATCACTGCAGGGCGTGGACTGAGCGGCCCTTGTCGCCAATGCCAGTTATCTCGGGTGTAATCGCTCGTCATACGTTCTTTTAAGCCTAAAGGTCACAGCTCAGTCAATGTCTGCGAGAATAGATGGGTGGGAGCGACTGAACGATTAACGCTACCGATTCCGTACGGTCAACATGTCTATGTGGTCAGTGACCTGTCACTATCGCCAAGAACTGACGTACAGAGCCGGCCAGTAAGGGAATTTATTGACCTTTTGGGCAATATTGACGACGCAGCCGTTGTCGTGGTTGCGGGCAACTTTTTTCACCCAGAGAAGACTGCAGATCTTGGCAAATTTATTGATGCCACCTTCAACGCACTCCCCACGCTTAGAAATGCAATTACTGCATTCACTGCACTCGAAGGACACCAGTTCTTTGTCCTACCCGGAGCTGACGATAATGAACTCCGAGAAAGCGACCGGGCCCAACTAGAACTAGAAACACTCGGCGTTCAGCTCGCAAGTGACCTCATGCTTGCTGTTGCTACCGCCGATGGAGTCCGCGACCTCGCAGTCGCCGCTGGAGCAAGCCACATTGATGCCAGTCGTGCAGACGTCAGTGAACGTTCTGACGCTGACCGTCTTGAAGACCCACTCGCGTTAAATCGGTTTGTGACATCACGAGTTCTTTATCGACGTCTTGGTCCATGGGTGTGGCTACCAATAATTGCCATGGCGATATATGACTTTTCAAGCTTTATTGCGCAAGTATTTGGTCACCTAACGGCCCACAAGGTGCACATCGCAATTCAAGTTGGGCACCCGCACGCATCAAATTTTTGGAATGACCTAATTATTAATTTATTACTCATCATTTTCATTGAAGCAGTAGTGATTGGTGTTGCAGGACTAATCGTTAGAAAGAGATTTGATGCCGCGTCAAGAAGTATTCATGCTCCCGAGCTAAGTGAGCCACTTTCAGCGACCATCATTGATGGCGTTGACGCTGTTGAATACGCACGAAGAATCGGCGAACGTGGTGGAGCTGGTGCTGTTGTTGGTGGGGCTCCTCGCCCTGCGCTGGCATTTCTTGATCGAGGGATGAGTGCTTCGCCTGGGCCATCAAGGACAGTCATTGTTGAACGCCGAGGTCGCATGGGGCTTCCTCCAGTTTTTTCTTCTGTTGATCGCTGGAGCTACGTAGTTGTTGAAGCCGCCAGCACAGTGCAGATTCAACTTGTTTCAGGTGAGTCCCCGCGCAAACGTGGAACATTGCTCGAGCGTATTCTGCGAGGAACCAATGTCCAGCCCTCACCCGCTGAAACAACAACAATTATTGGCTCGTGGCCGTCTGGGCAGCCATTTCCGGTCGCCCTTGACCGCCTTCTTTCGCAGCGCATGCATAGAGCAATTCGTCGGCTAGCCAGTGGCCTTCTATTTTCAGTAGGACTTCTGAATGTTGCCGTTACTGCTTCAGCGCCACTTCACGACAAATTGCACGCAGTTTTATCTGTCCTCCCTCTTGGAGTCGCACAGTCCGCTGCCGCAGTAACTGGCATTGCCGGCGTGGCAATGATCATGACCGCCAGAGGGCTACGACGCGGTCAGCGCCGTGCTTGGTTCTTTTCAATTATTGCGCTGGCAATAACGATTGTTAGCCACATGGCACGTGGAACACACGTTGCATCAGCGCTTGTTGCGTTGCTACTTCTTATTTTCCTTATTGCACAGAGAACTCATTTCCAAGGAACAACTGACCGAGGAAGTCTGTGGAATGTACTTTCACGCTTAGTACTAATTGCTGTTGTTGCAGTGCTTGCAACATCACTAGGGCTTGAGGCGTCCCCAGCACGTCACCACCTACCGTCATTTGGTGTACTGATAGTTGCTTGCTTTGAGCGACTTGTTGGTGCGTCGAATATTGCGTTACCTGATGGCACTGGAGACTTCATCAACCCCGTGCTGCTATCTATTGGATCAGTACTACTTATCTCTGCTCTGTACCTAGTTACACGTCCGGTAGTTGACCGCAGGCTTTCAACGCACAACTCGAGCGCAGAACGCCGGCTGGCTGAACTGCGCGCGAGAGATATTGTCAAGCGTCATGGTCGAGGGACGCTTGACTACTTCGCACTTCGAGATGACAAGCAGTTCTTCTTCTTTCGCGACTCACTTGTTGCCTATGCCGTCTATGGAGGCGTTGCGCTCATCTCTCCAGATCCAATTGGCCCAGGAGCAGAGCGCAGCGAAGTATTTAGTGCATTTAGAGCGTTCGTAGAAACTAGAGGTTGGACAATAGGCATCATGGCCGCCAGTGAGCAGTGGCTTTCTGTCTACCATGCAGCAGGAATGCACTCGATTTACTTAGGTGATGAGGCAATTGTTGACGTGCAGAAATTCACACTTGATGGTGGAAAGATGAAGGGCCTTCGCCAAGCCTGTACTCGACTTGCAAAGCATGGATACACAGTTGAGTTCATTGACCCAGCGCACATTGAACTAAAGCGTGTGCCCGACATCATGGAAATGATTGCGATGCTACGCCGAGGAGAGGCTGAACGTGGTTTCTCAATGATGCTTGGGCGACTATTTGACCCTAAAGATAAGGGTTTATTACTAACCATGGTGCACAACTCTGAGGGCATGCCCGTTGCACTTTGTCAGTTCGTTCCGTCACCAGCAATTAATGGATACTCGCTTGACATCATGCGCCGAGACCCGGGAGATCATCCCAATGGACTTATTGACTTCGCTCTTTGCGCAACGATTGCTCACTTAGCGGAGCAGGGTGCGAAAGGCCTCAGCCTTAACTTTGCGGCCTTTCGCTCAGTACTAGATGGTGAACGTGGTGAAGGAACATTTACTCGCGTAGAACGATGGGCTCTGAAGCGTCTTTCTGGGATACTTCAAATCGAATCACTCTGGACATTTAACGCAAAGTACCAACCCAATTGGCTTCCACGCCATTTGGTCTACCCCGCTATTGAAAGTTTCGTACCTGTCGTGGCGGCGATTCTGCGAGCTGAATCACTGACTGAAATCCCCATGCTTGGAAGATTCCTAAAGGATGATCCAAATAACCGCCCTGGGACTGTTGTGCCGAAAGAAATTCTTGACGCAGCTGAACTAGCGAGCAAAGAAACGTCTAGTTAAGACGGCGTAGTACTGCTTTCGCGAGCTGATCTGCTGCTTCAGGTTTAAAGGTAATAAAAAGTGATGGCTCTACAAGTTCGAGTTCCATTATTGACCAGCCATCTGGCGCTAAAACAAGATCAACACGTGCGTACAGTAAGTCCGAAAACCCCAAACGTGAAAGTACGTCTTTCGCAAGTTCCACTGCATCAGGCTCACCTTCAGCAAGTGACATCTGCTCCCGTCGAAAAATCATGTCACGATCATCGGGCTCCACGTTCAACATGGCGCCCTTGGTCATGGCGTGTGAAAATTCACCGTCAATAAACACCAGCGCACGTTCGCCAAGTGTGTCAATTGAATCAATGTAGGGCTGAATAAGTACATCTCTTCCTTGTGCGTGTAGATCGCCAACATGCTGGCGAGCTCGATTATGTTCGACTGCAGTGAACTTGTCAGCACCAATTGATCCAGCTCCAACGCAAGGCTTAACTATAAAGTTGCCATCTGGAAAAACCGGAGTGTTGCCAACATCGCAGAAGGTAGACGGAATAATCCGAAAACCGTTCTTTTCAATATCAGCGAGGTAGTGCTTATCAGTTGAGTATTCGACAACTTCGTAAGGATTTAGTAACCGAGGAACCGACCGCGCCCATTGAAGAAATTCATTTCGGCGCGGCGCATAGTCCCACGTAGAGCGCAGAACGGTGAGGTCGTAACTATCCCAGTCAACGCTCGGATCATCCCAAACACAGAAGTCCGTCTCGATCCCAGCGTTGCGTAGTGCCCCAAGGGTTTGAGGGGTATCTACATCGATTGTTAAATCGCTACACGTAGCTACAGCTATTCGACTCACGGAGTGAAGAGTAGTCCAGCGTGCTGGGCAAGAGACGCGAGTGGTCCTGGCCAGATACCAAACACCAGAGTCACCGCAACTGCGAAGAAGATCACAACTGCACTGGCTCTAGGAACTGCAACTCGTGACGTAGAAGCTTCGTCTGAAGAGAACATTACGAGGCACCAGCGAAGGTAGAAGAACGCTGCAATAGCGGCGCTCACGATTGCGATCAGAGAAATGATTGGTCCATGTTGTTCAATGGCCGCTTCGAGGACTGCGAACTTGGCGTAGAAACCAGTAGTCCCTGGTGCACCGAGTTGTGACAAAAGCAAAATTACAAACGCTCCAGCGAGAAGCGGCTGGCGACGTGCGAGCCCCTTGTACTGAACGGTTCCAAGTCCCTTATACGCCGAAACATCGTGATTTTCATCTCCAAGACCACCTACAAGAGAAACCACGGCGAAGGAGCCAATTACGACCGGCACATAGGCCATTAAGTAGAACAGCGCTCCGGCGGTTCCTCGAATAGTCCCCGACCAGACTCCGAGCAAGATGAACGCAGTGTGGTTGATAGATGAGTATGCAAGCATGCGCTTAACGTTGCGCTGCAAGAGTCCAACCGAGGCTCCAAGGACTGCGGAGAAGGCTATGAGGACCCACAGGATTGGTCGCCACGTATCGAGCTGCGTACCGAGAGCTGAAATCATCACTCGCAAGAATGCAGCAAAGGCGCCCACTTTTACGATGCTCGCCATAAATCCAGTTACTGGTGATGGAGCACCCTCATAGACATCTGGTGACCAGAGGTGGAATGGAACAGCCGCCACCTTGAAGGCAAAGCCAACAAGCAGCAGCCCTCCACCGGCGTACAACAGTCCTGGGTGCAGAAGGATATTTGACCCTAAGAAGTATGAAATTGCAGAAAGGTTTGTTGTTCCAGTTGCTCCGTACACCAGGGCAGCACCGTAGATAAAGAGCGCCGACGCAAAGCCACCAAGCAAGAAATACTTAAGCGCAGCTTCTTGACCTTTGGCGCGGTGACGATCGTAAGCAACAAGTACGTAGAGGCCGATCGAAAGAATTTCAAGTCCCAGAAAAACAACAATCAAATCGTTCGCCTGGGTCATGAGCACAGCACCGCACGTTGACGCAAGCGCCAGCATGTGGAATTCAGCACCAGTTAGTTTTTCGCGAATGGACCAGTCGTGGGCAACGAAGGTTGACATTATGAGGCCAATCGCAATAATTCCTGTTGCGACTACTGAGAAGCCATCAAGCACAATTGCATTAGCAATAGTCGTGCTGGCACCATGTTTTGCAACGTGTGACCATTGAATGAACGTAACCACGAGCACCGCAACGCCAGTAAGGCTCGTCACTGCTGATGCAACTTTTGTGCTTATTTTGCTACCAAGTAGTGCCGTTGCAAAAAGTAGTCCAATCGAGCTCGCGAGCAAAAGGATTGCCGGGAGAATCGCTAGATAGTGAATTGTTGGAATGGCTATTTTCACTTGGATGCTCCCGCGGGCGCTACGTGTTCAATAATTTGCTGAACAGAGGGCGTAATTTTCTCAAGAGCAATGTGTGGGTACACACCAATTAGTACGACTAGCAAGATAATCGGTGCAAGAACCAAACGCTCGTGCTGTGTGGCATCAGTGATTGCCGCGTTGTCGCCAACTGCTTCACCGTGAAATACACGCTGGTAGAGCCAGAGCAGATACAGAGCTGCAGTAATAATGCCGAGTGACGCAAAGACTCCCCACCAAGCGTGGGTCCCAAAAGTTCCAAGAAGAATTAAGAACTCTCCAATAAATCCAGCAAGCCCCGGGAGTCCTACTGAAGCCATCATCAAGACAGTGAAGAGAGCAGCGAGCACTGGGGCTGGTCCTTGGAGGCCAGTTAGATCTTTCAGCAAAATACTGCCGCGTCGTTTCTGGATGAAATCAATTATGAGGAAGAATCCAATAGTGATAATTCCGTGGTTAAACATCATCATGACTGCGCCAGAAGTAGCAATTGATGAACCCGTCATGATGCCAAGTGTGATGAACCCCATTTGACCTAGAGACGAATAAGCGACCAGACGCTTAAGGTCAGGCGTCACGCACGCCAGCGCTGCACCGTAGATAATTCCAATGACCGCAAGAGTCATTATGTATGGACGAACTGTTGCGAGTGATAGCGGAAGCAGCGCTACAGCAAAACGCAGCAAACCGTACGATCCGAGTTTTGCTAATAGCGCAGAAAGCTCAATTGAGCCAGCCGTTGGCGCCTCGGCGTACGCGATTGGCGACCACGTGTGTAGTGGCCAGATTGGAGACTTCACCGCAAAGGCAATAGAGAAGGCAATAAAGAGCCACACGGCCGTTGAGTGCGACATTGTGGTTGTCGCGAGTGCTCCGTACGCGAATGTAAGCGCTGTTCCGGTTTCGTGCTGGTGAGCAAATCCCAAGTAGAGGATTCCAATAAATAGGAAGGCAGATCCCACAAAGGTGTAGATAAAGAACTTGAGAGCAGCAGATGCGCGCTCTTTTCCGCCCCACTGCGAAATGATGAAGAAGCAAGGAATCAGCGTAAGTTCAAAGAAGATAAAGAACGTCATGACATCATGAGAGAGGAAGCTTCCCATTGTGAATGACGTTAGAACTAAGAGCCACGAGACAAAAGCTGGCTCACTGCGACGTTCACGAGATCCGAGAAGTGCAAGCAGCACAACAATCGCCGTGAGCATCACCATCATGAGCGAGATTCCGTCGAGCGCCACATCGTAGGCAAGGCCAAGCGGAGCTGAAACAACGTAGCGAGATGCGAAGTCGAAGGTTGCTGCACCCGTGACGTGATTGTTGTAGGTGAACCAAACAACGAGCGCAAGAATCATTTCAATTGATGACGCAGCAACTGCAATTATGTAGGAGCGACCTTCACTGCGACGAACCATCATGGCAGCAACTGCGCCGAGAAGCGGGACGAGAATTAGGGCACTAAGCCAGAGCGACGAGTGCATCAGCCAGCCCTTCCTACGAGATAAACAACCAGGACACTTAATCCCAGCATCATTGCCAGTGCGTAGTGTCTGACAAATCCAGACTGGGTCTTTCTGACACCTTGTGCACTGTTTTGGACACTTAACGCGACTGCACTTACTGCACCATCAATGATCTTTGGCTCAATTACATCACCAGCGAAGTGCGAAGCACGAGTGATTGGGCGACCAATAGCTGCGTCGTAGAAATCATCCCAGCGCCATACGCGTTCAAAGAAGGAAGATTCGAACCGAACTGACTCGGTGCGCGACTTCCAGATACTGAATGCAGCAATAAGACCGAAGAGTGCAACAATGACATCAACTAGGGCCAGAAGAATTTGCCCGGTAGTTCCTACTGTTATTTCTGATGGGATGAAGCCAAATGTTGGATCTAAGAATCCAGCGAGTGAACTGTGGTGAACCCATGGAAGGTCAATTATCCCACCAAACACACTTAGAACTGACAAGACCACGAGTGGAAATGTCATAACCCAGGGTGACTCGTGTGGATCGTGCCCTTCAGTAACTTCCCTGAAGCGCTCTGTTCCGCGAAACGTAAGTACAAAGAGTCGACTCATGTAATACGCAGTCAAAACAGCGGTAACGAGTCCCAGTACCCAAAGAATTTTTGAATATCCATAAACATTCGTGAGCACGTCACCCTTCGCCCAGAAACCAGCGAATGGTGGAATACCTGAAATCGTTAACCAACCAATGAGGAATGTTGGGAACGTGAGTGGCAAATACTTCTGAAGACCACCCATCTTTCTCATGTCCTGTTCACCGTTCAACGCGTGGATAACTGAGCCAGATCCAAGGAAGAGCAGCGCTTTGAAGAATGCGTGCGCAACCATCAAGAAAATTGCGGCAGAGTAAGCACCTGCTCCAACGGCCATCACCATGTAACCAATTTGCGAAACAGTTGAAAAAGCCAAAACCTTTTTGATGTCCTTCTGCGAAGTGGCAATGGTCGCTGCAACAAATGCAGTGAGGCCTCCAATGATTGCAATTGTCGCGCGACCAGACACAGAAAGTGCAAGTACGGGGGCCATACGACAAAGCAGATACACACCAGCGGTGACCATCGTGGCGGCATGGATAAGCGCTGAAACCGGAGTTGGTCCTTCCATGGCATCAGGGAGCCAGTTGAAGAGTGGAATCTGGGCACTCTTTCCAGTGGCGGCAAGCAACAGCGTCAAAACAATCAGTGTGGCAATGGTTGGTGTCAATGAAGTAGCGCTAGCGAAGATCGAAAGATACGTAAGCGTGTGAAGGTGAGTAAACAGGAAGAACATTGCAATAAGAAGTCCGAAGTCACCGACACGGTTGTAGACGAAAGCTTTCTTTCCGGCACTGGCTGCACTGTCACGATCGAAGTAGTAACTCACGAGCCAGTATGAGCACGCCCCTACCCCTTCCCACCCAACGAAGGTGAGTACGAGATTGTTGGCAAGAACGAGCACCAGCATTGAAAATACGAACAGGTTGAGATACAGGAAGAACTTTCTGAAGTCTTTTTCTCCATGCATGTATCCCGTTGAGTACAGGTGAATCAATGTTGAAATTCCTGTAACAAAGAGACACATTGTTATTGAAAGCGGATCCACTAGGAGAGCGGCGGGAATCTTGAGCGATCCAACACTTATCCAGGAGAACAAATTGACGGTGACTTCACGACTGGAATTTCCAATAAGCATGAGGAACGTAATCACGGTTGAAACAAAGCTCAGCCCAACTGCGCTCGTTCCGACAATGCCAATCTGCTTTTCACTGAGAGAGCGGCCATTAATAAGGACAAAAAGGAAACCAATAAGTGGCAGGAGAATTATGAGCGTGGCGAACTTGGCCATAGCTAACCCTTCATCTCTGAGAGTTCATCAACCGATGTTGATGAACGACGTCTGAAAATTGCCACAACAATTCCTAGTCCTACCGTAACTTCTGCGGCGGCGACCACCATGACGAAGAACACTGTTGCCTGTCCCCCAATATCGCTAAGGGTTCGAGCGAACGTTACGAATGTGAGATTGACCGCGTTCAGCATCAACTCAAGACACATGAACATAATGAGTGCACTTCGGCGTGTTAAGAGACCGTAGGCGCCAATGCCAAATAGCAGTGCGGCAAGAACTAGATACCAAGCGGCGGGAACGTTCATGACTCACTCTCATCACTTGTGCGCTCACGGCGAGCTAACAAGACAGCTCCAACCACGGCGATTATGAGTAGTGCCGCAGTCGCTTCAAAAGCAAAGATGTACGTTGTAAATACGGCAGTTCCAAGCTGCTGTACGTTTCCAGAACCTGGAGCTAGCGCCACGCCATTAGTGGAAACTGACATTGCCCCCGTTACCCAGTGTGAACGAGCCATCAGCGCAATAAGTCCAGCCACAGTTATCACAACTCCAACACCAGCAAACGCACGCTGGCCAACAAGTGGCTCAACGCGGACTGAATCGCTTCGGTCAACACCTAGGAACATGATTACGAACAAGAACAGAACGACAATTGCTCCGGCGTACACAATTATTTGCACTGCAGCCAAAAAATCAGCCGACTGAGCAATGAATGCAACAGCGACACCTAGCAACGTCATAATGAGACTCAGCGCGCTGTGCACTGGATTCTTCATTGCGATTACTCCATACGCACCAACGAGCACCAAAAGTGCTGCAGTGACAAATATAAGAATGCTCGGGATCGCGTAGGCAAGGGCCAACATTATTTTTTACCCTTAAAACGCGCAGGAATTTTTTCCTTTACCTGCGTCATCATGCCTTCAAGACCACGTCGATTAAGTGGGATGTCTTCTGGCTCTAAGTGACGGTAGAACGCATCACGAAGTTGCTTTGAGCCAGTTGCTTCGTCGTCACGTGTCTCTGACTGACCAGCTTCGGCGGTTTTGATCCCGGCGCCGAGGTCTGCAGTCCACTGAACAACACCTTCGAATGAAGCATCCCCAGCTGGTGA
>CAIJWX010000080.1:0-2503 GCA_903824535.1 uncultured Actinomycetes bacterium
CGGGATAGTAAGTGCATGGTCTACCTACCAGATTCAGTCAATAATAAGCATAAATCAAATAGGTCTGGCTGTTTGGGGCTGGGCACTTTCTGGATTAATTGTCGGGTATGAGTTTGTGATCAAGCATGAAGTTATGGCTACCGGGGAAACAAATAAGAGGAAACTGAAGTCCAGAAACACGAGCGTGATTAGTGCATCAATGCTGGCCGGAGTTGGATTGCTTGTAGGGGCGTTAATTTCTGTCCCCCCCCTCAGTGCTGACTTGAGGTGGAGAACCGCCCAAGTATCAAGAGATGCCACTCAACTTGAGAATTCAATGAAGCCGAGCTACATGAATCCACAGAACTCTTCAAAGTATTTGAATACAATTGCAGTGTTTGAAGAAAATGGTTTGAATTCAATTGCACATACTTATGCGCTGAAAGCGGTCGAGTTTAAACCAGAAAGCTATGACTGCTGGAAATTTCTATTTATAATAAAAGATTCCAGTGACGCCGAAAGAGCTAATGCACTTTCAAACATGAAAAGACTAGATCCACTCAATCCTGATGTTGAGGCCAACTGATGAAAATTGCAATAATTGGTCAAGGTTATGTGGGACTTACGATTTCGATATTCGCTGCGGAAAACTTTCAAGTTATCGGATTTGATAAAAATGAAAGAATTGTCGAAAGTCTCAACAAAGGGATTTCGCACATTGAAGGAGTTCCCAGCTCTCAACTCAAAAGTTTGATACAAGCGGGTAAATATATTGCCTCAAGCAATGAATCAGACATTGCTGACGTCGATATTGTTGTGATAGCAGTCCCAACGCCACTTACAGAAAACCGTCAACCAGATTTAGCCTTTATCAATGCCGCTTGTAAAACAGTTGGTGAAAATATCATTAAGCCGATTCTGGTCATTAATGAATCTACGTCATTTCCAGGAACTCTTCGAAACTACATAAAACCAGCAATTGAAAAGTACTCGAAGGAGAGAATTGAACATTTCTATGCTGTTTCTCCAGAACGAGTAGATCCAGGCCGCGGAGACTTTAATCAGAAGAATACTCCTCGTTTATATTCTGGTTTAACCCCGGAAGCATTCGAAAAAACACGCGATTTTTACTCAAAATTCTGCGACAACTTGGTTGAAGTCTCGTCACCTGAAGTTGCTGAAGCTGCAAAATTGTTTGAGAATACATTTCGACAAGTTAATATCGCTCTTGTAAATGAATTTGCACAGATTGCTCATTCCCTAGGTATTAGTGTCTATGAGACTTTAGATGCGGCGAACACGAAGCCGTATGGCTTTATGAAGTTCACTCCTAGTGCCGGCGTGGGCGGGCACTGCATTCCGGTCGATCCAACCTATCTAGCTGCAGTAGCCGAAGAGCACGGTGCGCCTGCCACATTTATCCGTCGTGCCAATGAAGTTAATCTTGAGATGTCGAAGTACGTCGTTGATCGAGTTCAGGCAGACAACGGCGGATCCCTTACTGGTAAGAGCGTTCTTGTCGTTGGTGTCGCATATAAGCCGAATGTTGCAGACGTCCGTGAAACGGCTGCAGAGTTAGTTATAGACCATTTACGTGAAAGAGGTGCCGTTGTTTCTTGGCACGATGCTTTAGTCGGTACTTGGAAGTCTGAAAGTTCTTCTCCGTTATCAGGAGCAGATATTGCGATAGTCGTGACAATGCATGATTTAGTAAAGCCCGCAGATGTAATTGCGTCCGCGCCCTACGTCTTTGATACGACTGGAAAGCTAAAGGGCGTTCCGGGCCTTTAAGTAAATTCACTCGCGCTTGTCGGCAGCGACGTCATCGATTATTGAAGCAAGAGTGTGCGCTGGTTGCCACTTCAGGTGAGTTCGAAGCTTTGTTGTGTCTGGTACTCGCCGCCGCATATCTTCATAACCAGGTGGGTATGCCTCGGAGTAGGGGGTGTAAGAAACAGCCGATGTTGAATTTGTGCGCTCAATAATTTTTTCAGCGAGCTGCTTAATGGTTGTTTCGCCAACTCCGCCAACATTGAAGACCTCACCGATTGTTGAGTCGTCTGAGATGACGAGAAGAACTGCCTTGACCACATCTTCTACATGGCAGAAGACGCGTGTCTGCGTTCCATCGCCATGTACAGGAATTGGTTCGTTGTTGAGAGCGGCTAGAACAAATCGTGGGACGACCATGCCGTAGCGCCCAGTCTGGCGAGGGCCTACGGTGTTGAAGAAGCGAAGAGTTGTTTGCTTAAGACCTTTGGTCGTGAAGAGCGCGTAGGCAATAGCCTCTTCGAGGGCCTTGGCATCAGCGTAGGTCCATCGAATTTTTTGTGGTGTGCCGACTACTCGATCATCTGACTCTGATAGCGGTTGTTTTGGGTTCTTGCCATAGATCTCCGATGATGAGGCGATGATGAGGCGCTTATCAAATTTGAGAGCAGCCTGCATGACAACTTCAGAGCCGGTGAAGTTTGTAGATACTGATTCAACGGTGTGGTGCATGATGGTTTGTACGCCGAGGGCC
>CAIJWX010000081.1:0-3229 GCA_903824535.1 uncultured Actinomycetes bacterium
GGACGGTAGCCACCAACAATGGTGTCTCCCTTGCGCAAGTGAAAACGGCGAACCTGATTAATTGAGACGTAGACGTCATTTGGTGATGGGTGGAAACCCTTCACACGCAAGAACCCGTATCCATCGTCACGAAGATCAAGCAGACCCTGAATCTCTACGAGCTCGCCATCGTATGGCTGATCAGCGTTTGGCATTGCTTCGCCACCGAAGCGCTCGCGTCCACCATTGCTGTTTCCACGGTCTCCGCGGTCATTGCGGTTACGACGGTTACGACGGTTATTACGTCCACCTTGCTCGCTTCCAAAGTCACGAGGTTGGCGTTCACGCTGTTGATTGTTGTTCTGGCGAGGTGGGTTGTTCTGGCGCTCAGGAGCAGCAGACGGAGCTGCTGATGACTCAGCAGAAGCTGCTGCAGCTGGCTTTTCAGTCTTAGCGTCAGCGACGAATTCACCAATAAGGTCATCAAAGTCATCAGTTGGCGTTGCAACGGTACGGCGAGAGCGAACTGCACGGCTTGATGACTCTGAAGCGGCTGGTGCGCCGGCGTTCATGATGGCGTCAACAATGGCTGCCTTTGAGCGGCCCGCTGGCTTAGCGCCTGTTACTTCGGCGATTTTTTGTAGATCAGCGACACTCTTAGATTCAAGGTCTGAACGATCTGGTGTGGGCTTTGCAGCCATAAGTGTTTCCTTCCTCGCTGTCCGTTAAAGAGAATCCTGGACAGAGAAAAAATAAAGAAGTGCCGTCTTGGAAGATTTTCCGCACGCTGGCAAAAGGCCGGTCGCGGACGACAAGTAAAAGTGTAGCCGGACTGAGCCCCGCTGTAAATGCCTAGGAAATCTTGGAAAGAAGAGCCTTGATGGTGGCGTCAACCACGTCTGGCTCAGCGGTGCCCATGGTTGCAGTGTCCGGGTCTTTTAGACCGTTGCCCGTAAGGATGCAAACAACTGTCGAACCCTTAGGGACACCGAACTTAATGATTCCAGCAACTGATGCAGCTGACGCTGGCTCAGTGAAAATTGATTCATAACGAGCCAGGTAGCGATAGGCATCAAGAATTTCTTCATCCGTTACCGCACGAATGTCACCGTGTGACTCAGCAATAACTTCAAGTGCTGGGACCCAGCTCGCTGGATTACCAATACGAATTGCGGTGGCGATTGTTTCTGGAAATTCAACTGGGTGACCGAGCACGATTGGTGCTGCACCTGCTGCTTGGAATCCCCACATCTTTGGCAACGTCGTTATCTTTTTAGCGAAGTGGTACTGAGTGAAACCGCGCCAGTAGGCCGTGATGTTTCCAGCGTTTCCAACTGGGATTGAAAGAATGTCTGGGGCTTTTCCAAGCACGTCAACAATTTCAAATGCACCAGTCTTTTGACCTTCAATACGGTCAGGGTTGATTGAGTTCACAATCGTGATTGGAATGTGCTGAGTAAGTTCGCGCGCCAAGTTAAGTGCTTGGTCGAAGTTTCCACGAATCTGCAAAACCTTCGCGCCATAAACAATGGCTTGGGCGAGCTTTCCGCGTGAAATCTTTCCTTCAGGAACTAAAACAACGCAGTCCATTCCAGCCTTTGCTGCATACGCAGCTGCAGCAGCTGAAGTGTTTCCAGTTGAACCACAAATAACTGTCTTGGCACCCTTGGCCTTGGCCTGAGTTACAGCGTTGGTCATTCCACGGTCTTTAAATGAACCAGATGGGTTAAGACCTTCGAACTTGAGCCAGACATCAGCTTCCAGGCGCTCAGAGAGTCGGTCCGCACGGATAAGTGGGGTGTTGCCTTCTTGGAGTGTGACTACTTCGTTAACGCCTTCGAGGTTGAACCACTGTGCGTATTCATTCAGAAGACCATTCCAGCCCGGCATTACTTAACTCCCTCGATAACACGAATGCAATTACCAATGGAGTCAACCGAACTCAATTTTGCTAGATCACTAATCGTTGCTTGTACGTTTTTTGCGAGTGCATCGTGGGTCATGAATGAAATGCGCGCTTCATTGCTGACACCGTGCTGTTCCATGGAGCGAATTGAAACATTGTTCTTTCCAAATACACCCGCTACTGCAGCGAGTACTCCTGGCTCGTCTTTGACATCGACACTTATGTAGAAGATGCTTGAAGTGTCCCCTGCATCAATGTCCTTGATCTGAGGATCAACACTGAAAGGAACCTGGTGACGCTTGTCAACACGATTTCTGGCGGCGTCTAGAACATCGCCGAGTACTGCAGTCGCTGTTGGACCACCACCAGCGCCTTGTCCGAGCCACATAAGAGGGCCGCTATTTACGCCTTCTACGAATACAGCATTCATGGCACCGTTCACTGATGCCAGAGGGTGACTGTTGTGAATAAGGGCTGGGTGAACGCGACGAGAAAGTCCGTGTGCTCCATGGCGCTCAGCAACACCTACGAGCTTGATGACGTACCCGGCATTTTTCGCAAAGTCAACATCAACAGATCTGATTCCAGAAATTCCTTCTCGAGAAATTTCTGTGCTCTTCATTTCTGTGCCAAAGGCCAGTGAAGATAGAACTTGAACTTTTGCGGCCGCGTCGAATCCTTCAACATCAGCAGTTGGATCAGCTTCGGCGTAACCAAGTGCCTGAGCTTCTTTAAGCACGTCACCGTAGTCACTTCCCTCGCTTGCCATCTTCGAAAGAATGAAGTTTGTCGTGCCGTTAACAATTCCCATCACGCGATTAATTCGCTCGCCCGCGAGTGATGTACGAAGAGCGCGAATAATTGGGACTGCGCCGCCTACTGCAGCTTCGTAAAAAAGGTCACAGTTATTTGCGCTGGCGAGTCGAGCGAGTTCTGTTCCACAGTCCGCCATCAGAGCCTTATTGGCAGTAACTACAGAAACACCATTCTTTAGTGCTGCTTCAACGTAGCTACGAGCAGGCTCGATGCCTCCGGCGAGTTCAACGAGAATGTCGAGATCTTTCCGAGCAGCTAGCCCGGCAGCATCAGTAGTTACTAGGTCTTTCGAGATTGATCCGCGAGCCTTAGAAGCATCACGAACAGCAACTCCCACAACTTCAATTGTTGCCGTGGCGGCGTCGAGCAATGCGTCGTTACGTGAACGGTCATTAAGCAGCTCAACCAGGGCGCTTCCTACAAAGCCCGCCCCAATTACGCCAACGCGAATTACGGGAGAAGTCATTAACTAAGTCTAGGGGAACTGAGCTCAGACTTCGAGACGAGATAAGTCGTCAAACGTCTCAC
>CAIJWX010000082.1:0-14548 GCA_903824535.1 uncultured Actinomycetes bacterium
CGTGCTGTCCTAAAGGCCCGTCGCGACAAGGGCCGTCACTCATTGACGGTTTGAGTTAGTTGTGCCTGGTCGGGTTAGTTCCCGACGGCAGTTTGCTTTATTTGCAAACCCAACAGGCCGTGGACAAAGCGGACCACTTCGAATCAGTTTCGTAGTGAGCTCCAATGAGTCAACAGCAGTTGATGTTGCATTTGCAATCAGCCGGAAGGTGGGAAATGCGGTTGTTCGCAACCAAATACGCCGCCGACTCAGAGCTCTATTTGACGAACTGTCCCCTCCGCCACAATCAGGAATATACCTGATCAAATGTGGTTTTGAGACTGGAAAGATCACCTATGACGAACTTAGAAATCACCTCACACAAGCACTCGAGCGCTGTGGCGCACGTAGCTAAAAGAGCAGTACCAACACAAGCACTTCTGGCCGCGGTCAAGTCATATCAAAGGCTCACCACAAACCGTATTGCCCCATGCCGCTTCTACCCATCATGTTCGCAGTATTCCTACGAAGCACTTGAACTACATGGCTTTTGGCGGGGTATTGCGCTATCAGTGAAAAGAATCAGTCGCTGTCGTCCCCTGGGCCCACATGGTGTGGACCTGGTTCCTGAAGTAAAGAAAGCAAGGAGTGCCCACTAATGAATAGCCTCGTTCACTCAATTAGCAGTATTTTCCAGCCAGTCTTCAGCCTCTTTGGTTGGTTAATGGCCTTCTTCTACAGGATCATCCCGAACTACGCCTTCGCCATTGTGATGCTCACCATCGTAATTATGGGAGTTTTGACGCCTTTTACTGTCAAGAGCACCAAATCAATGATGGCTATGCAGAAGATTCAGCCAGAAATGAAGAAACTTCAGGCCAAATACAAGGGTCCTGAGAATCGTCAGGCATTAAACGAAGAAATGATGAAGCTCTACAAAGAGCACGGGGTTAATCCGGTTGGTGGATGTCTCCCAATGCTCCTCCAGGCGCCATTTTTGTTCATTCTTTACAGTGTTATCAAGGGTTTGTCTAATGAGGTTCTTGTTAATGGCAAGCTGATTGCACAGCCTCGATACATTCCAAGCCACGGCAAGATGCACGACGCGATTGTTCTCGCCGGAGGTCACATTAAGTCCTTTGGAATGGATCTAAGCCTTAAACCGTTCTCTCCGCATGGATCTACCGGTGCCGCTATCCCATTCTTTGTATTTGTTGCCATTGCAGTTGGGCTTCAGTACTTCCAAATGTCTCAAATGACCAATAGAAACAAGAAGTCTGGGGTTGCTGTTCCTAGTCAACAGCAAACACTCCAGAAGATTATGCCGATTCTTTTTGCATACTTCTACATGATTATCCCTTCAGCTGTCGTGTTGTATATGATTATTTCTACAATTATTCGCATAATTACTCAAGATGTGATGTTCCGAACAGGTGTTTCTAATCCAGGAAAAATCCAGGAGAAAGAAATCCAGGGAGCAGTTGAAGAAGAGCCAAAATCTGACAAACCTTCAACCTTCAAGTCTCAACAACAGTCTCGCTCCAAAGCGAAGCGGAAAAGAAAGGCGCGGTAACCCATGGATTGGGTAGAAACAACAGGATCGTCACTCGAAGAAGCCACTACAAGAGCTCTTGCTCACCTAGGGGTACATAAAGATGACGCAGAAATTGAAGTACTAGAAGAACCTGCAAAGGGACTATTTGGCCGAGTTCGTGGAGAAGCACGAGTTAGGGCGCGAGTTCGTCCATCGGGCCCACGCCCTAAGCGTTCACGTCGTTCTGGCGGACGTGAAGAGCGTCCACGCAACGACCGTCCACGCGCTGAAAAGCCCCGTGGAAACAATGCTTCTGAAGAAAACAAAGAAGATGCTCCTCGTCGAGCAAAGCAGTCCGCACCAAAAGCACCACGACCAGAAAAGAGTCCACCCAAGGAGGGCACCATGGCAGAAGGCATCTCGCTAGCCGAACAGGGTTCAATTGCTAAGGAGTTCCTCGTAGGACTCCTTGCATCTATGAACATCACAGCAGAAGTATCTGTAAAGGAAATTGACGCTGAAACTGTAGAGCTTTTAGTAAACGCCAATCCCCCAACCGAACTAGGTGTTCTAGTTGGGCCACGAGGCACAACCCTTCAAGCACTTCAAGAAGTGACCCGCACGGTTGTTCAGTCAAAGTCACCTGCTCGTACTGACCGAATCTTGGTAGACGTTGCACAGTACCGTGAGCGCCGTGTGGCAGCACTTGGAAGGTTTGCCTCACAGGTTGCCCAAGAGGTTGTTGAAACAGGCGAAGAGCGTGCTCTTGAGCCAATGTCAGCAGCTGACCGAAAGGCAGTACACGACGCCCTTACAGAGAACACAGCTGTAGCCACCCGATCAGAAGGCGACGACCCTCGCCGTTTTGTGGTGATTGCTCCGGCATAATTAACTTGTGACAAATAACTGGTTAACCCGCGCCCTCGAGGAATCGAGGGCGCGAGGCTTTTTAGGGCCAAATGCAATAGAGCCCCACATCACCCACGCGGAGGGGTTTGCTCTCTGCTGGGAAACTTCAAATGATGCCTCACCAGAGGCTTTCCTAGACCTAGGAAGCGGCGGTGGTCTTCCAGGGCTAGTACTTCTTCAACGCTGGCAACAGCGGGCGGTATTCACAGACTCCATGGAAAAACGAATGGCCTTCCTCAGAGAGGTGCTGGAGTGGGATGGTGCTCCAGAAGGTGGTGAGGTCCTTACTGCCCGTGCCGAAGACCTTGCCTGGGATCCAGACCTAGATTCAACCTTCAACCTAGTAACAGCAAGGTCTTTTGGGCCACCAGCCGTAACGGCTGAATGTGGAGTTAGATTCCTAAAGGTTGGCGGAATGATGGTTATTTCAGAACCGCCAGACGATAGCGAAACAGGCCGGTGGAACAAGGAAGGGCTCGCCAAGCTGGGCCTTGAGGCAAAAGGCCGCGTTCGCCACGGATCTGCCTACCAAGTGCTAATTAAAACAAAAGAGACTGCTGCCTCCTACCCAAGGGAAGTCGGCGTGCCAGGGAAGAAACCCCTCTTTTAAATGTTTCACGTGAAACATTGTTTCACCACACGACTCCAGCTCAAGATGTTTCACGTGAAACATCTTGAAACCACCGCAAAACCACCCGAAGGATGTTTCACGTGAAACATCTCCCCCAGCCCAAACCCAAAATGTTTCACGTGAAACATTGGTACTTGACGAGGCGGCAAAAACCTAGTTGAATTGAACTGTATTTGACGCAGTGTCGGGATGTACCTAACTCGGGAAGAGGCTCATGGCGGACGCCAGCAAGATGAGGATTTTCGCTGTTGCGAACCAAAAAGGTGGGGTTGGAAAGACAACAACCACAACCTCTTTAGGTGCAGCGATCGCTGAAAAAGGCAAGCGAGTACTAATCGTTGACCTAGACCCACAGGGGAATGCAACTACTGGACTAGGTGTAGACGGGCGCCAATTTGAGCGTTCGGTTTACGACGTTCTACTCAACGATGTTCCCATGGTGGACATTGTTGAACCAACTGGTTTCAAGAATCTCTTCGTGGCCCCAGCAACCCTTGACCTTGCGGGTGTAGAGCAAGAACTGACTTCAGTTATCTCCAGAGAGCTCAGATTGAAGAAGGCTCTAGAGTCAGTCTCGGGTGAGTTCGAGTATGTCTTCATTGACTGTCCCCCATCCCTCGGCCTAATTACGATTAATGCCTTCGCCGCTGCAACCGACATCCTTGTTCCCGTACAGGCTGAGTTCTACGCCCTAGAGGGACTAACGCAGCTTTCTCGAATTGTTGAATTGGTGCAGAAGAACCTAAATCCAACACTGAGAATTACCAAGGTAGTCCTAACCATGGTTGACTCAAGAAACACCCTTTCTGCGGACGTTGCCAAGGAAGTCCGTAGGGCCTTCCCTAATGAGCTGTGCAAGACGGTGATCCCCCGCACTGTTCGATTGGCCGAAGCACCGTCATTCGGTCAACCAATTACTGTATTCGATCCAACATCAAAGGGTGCCAAGGCATACCGAGCATTAGCAGAGGAGATTCTCAATGGCTAGAAAACCAGGACTTGGAAAGGGGCTAGGCGCCCTAATCCCTGAAGGCACAACTTCAGCGGAAGCCTCACTAGGCGGACCAGAAGCTAGTGGTGGACCACTCCGCAAGGTGCCCGTTGCATCAGTTCGACCAAACAAGTTTCAACCAAGAAAGACTTTTGACAACGATGGCCTAAAGGCACTAGCTGCTTCAGTTCGTGAGCTAGGGGTTCTTCAGCCAATCATTGTTCGACCTATTTCTGATGAGCCAGGAAACTTTGAATTAATCGCAGGTGAGCGACGCTGGCGTGCCGCTGAAATGGCTGGACTCGACGTTATTCCTGTTCTAGTTCAAGATGATGTGAACGACCGACTTTCTCTCGAACAAGCTGTTGTAGAAAACCTCCACCGAGTTGACCTACACGCCCTAGAAGAAGCTGCGGCGTACAAACAACTTATTGATGAGTTCCACTTAACCCACGATGATGTGGCGCAGCGAGTTGGCAAGAGCCGATCAAATGTAACGAATACGTTACGACTCCTTGATCTTGGCGAAGCTGGGCAAGCAGCGCTTGCGTCATCACAAATTTCTGCCGGTCATGCCCGAGCGCTACTTGCCCTGAGCGACAATGCGGTTCAGACAACAATGGTCGCCAGGATCATCAAAAATGAACTATCCGTTCGTGGCACCGAAGAGGCAATAAAGGCACTTTCGGGGCCGAAGCCAACTGGAACTGATGCTTCAGTCAAGCCAGGCAGCGGGGCGACTGGGCGACCAACACTCCGTCCAGTTCCAGATGCCAGCGTGGCTGAACTCGAAAAGCTTCTCGAGGACTACTTAGATACTCGAGTGCATGTTGACCTAAAGGGTCGTAATGGCAGGATCATTATTGACTTTGCTGATCTCGACGACCTAGAGCGCCTCTACATCGCAATTTCACAGGCGAAATAACCCTCAACCTTCAACGTAAAGTTCTTGTTGAAGTTATCCCCAAGTTGTGGATGAACCTGTGGGTTTCTCCTAGAAGCCTTTAAATTTAAGGTTTTCCTGACAGGGATTTTGCCCAAAAAGACTATTTTTGGATGATTCCGTTCAGGATTCCCACAAGCAGATCGACGAACTCAGCCAGTGAGCCATCCTCAAGGACTCCATGTTCAATGTGGAGCGTTGTCATCCTTGTTTCACGAAGGATTGGAAGTGCCATACCCGTTACCTCAACCCTCGGAAGCAGAGGGGAGCGCGAAATAGAAGCTGCCATCACACTGGCAAGCTGCTCACCTTTTCGAGAGTGTGATCGGTAGCTTGCCCAGTAATGCAAGTGGATGCCCGCAAGGTCTTCGTTGTGCTGAAACGAGAGGACCACTGCAGCACCATTGTCATTGGCGTGAGCTGCAATTTCACTCGGGGGAGTGATGCCAAGGTTTATGACGTCAAATTTTTGAGTGGTTTTGCCATGGACCAGCTCAAGCAGTTGCCCATTTCCACAAAGCACAACCTGTCCACTAAGGACATCATCGAACCCAGCGTTATCGCGAGCCTCATTGACAAGATTACGAACTGATGCGGCAACGGTCATTCTTTGAAGTTCATTTAATGTTTCGCGAGTTAGTGTCGCGCTCGCAGTAATGCCTACGTTGTTTTGAAAATCGGTCAACGCACTTTCCAGCAGTGGACCAAAGATTCCATCAATTTGTCCAGGGTTAAAACCGAGTTGCGCTAAGTGAACTTGCAGCTGTGCAACATCGTCACCACGCATATTTGGGTGAGTGTGAAACAACAATCTTTGTCCAAGCAACCATCCAGCCTCGATAAGTCGAGACCAAGTTGTGGAGTCAACTTCCCCAGTAATTTGAAGGCCTCTGGACCTCTGAAAGGCTTCGACGCTTACCTTGGTGGCGTCACCAAATACACCACTGGGATCTTTGTTGATGTCATGACCAACACCACGTAGTCGTTCTTGCACTTCACGGACTCGTTCACCCGAGTCCCCGTGTTGCACTATGTCGTATTTCAGAGCGGACTAAAGGTTCGCGGTGATTTCTTGCAACAACGCACCCTTTGGCTTCGCGCCAACGAGTCGTGCAACAACCTCACCATTCTTGAAAAGAAGAAGTGTTGGGATACTCATCACTGAGAACTTTGTTGCGGTTGCAACATTCACATCAACATCAAGTTTTCCAATAACGAACTTGTCAGATTGTTCAACTGCGAGTTCTTCGAGGATTGGAGCAATCATCTTGCACGGTCCACACCACTCTGCCCAGAAGTCAACAAGCACTGGCTTGTCTGATGATCCAATGACTTCAGCAAATGTTGCGTCGGTAAGGGTAGTGATGTTGTTGCTCATGTGTTCCTCCAAGGTAAGCACCACAAAAGAGGTGCTGCGGATTCCACCTTAGCGAGGAAGCGTTAGTGACCCTGCGCTTCAAGCCAGCGCTCTGCATCGATGGCAGCAATACAGCCAGATCCGGCCGAGGTAATTGCTTGGCGGTACACGTGGTCTTGCACGTCACCAGCTGCAAAGAGTCCATCAATATTGGTGAACGATCCCAGACCTGTTCGAACGTAACCATTTTCCTCGAGGTCAACTTGCCCAGTCACGAGTGAGGTATTTGGGATGTGGCCAATGGCAACAAAGACACCAGTCACGTCGAGCACACGCTCTTCACCACTGATTGCGTCTTTAACCTTTAGCCCCGAAACTTTTTCTTCGCCTAAGACCTCTACAACTTGGGTGTTCCAAGCGAACTTGATCTTTTCGTTCTTAAGTGCGCGGTCTTGCATGATCTTTGAAGCCCTGAGACTGTCGCGACGGTGAACAATGGTCACACTTGACGCGAAGCGAGTAAGGAATGTTGCTTCTTCAAGGGCTGAGTCACCACCACCAATAACTGCAATGTCTTGGCCTCTAAAGAAGAATCCATCACAAGTCGCGCATGTTGAAAGACCGTGGCTGAGCAGACGGTCCTCACCGGGCACACCCATCATTAGTGATCGTGCACCAGTTGCCAGAATCACAGTGTCCGCAGTAATGCTCGGCTCAACGTCATCAGTTAGCCACGCCTTAAAAGGAAGTGACGTTGCGTCTAGTTTTTGAACCTTGGTGGTTCGTAGGTCGGCGCCGAAACGTACAGCTTGTGCACGCATATTGGCCATTAGCTCAGGCCCCGAAATTGCTTCTGGGAATCCAGGAAAATTCTCAATGTCAGTTGTCAACATCAGCTGACCACCAGGCTGGTCGGTAGTTGATGAGGGCTCACCTTCAATGACAATTGGATTTAGCTGCGCACGAGCAGAGTAAATAGCTGCGGTGAGTCCCGAGGGACCAGAACCAATAATTAGTACGCGAGTGTGCTCCGACATTTACTTCCTTAAGTTTGCGGGACGACGTCGACGCCAAATAACAAATCCAGCGATGACTAGAAGTGCGCCAACGATTAAACAACTAAGCCATTCGTGACCTGCGAAGAGGTAGACGTTGAATAGACGAATGATTCCAATAACCAAAACACTCAGTAGGAGTATTCCAATGAGCAGAAGAATAAATGCGAAGGCAACAGTTCTTCCAGCTACCAAAATTGGGCGAAGTACGCGGTCGTGAACAACATCAAGGACGTGATCGAACGCTTCAAAAGCCTTATCGACTACGTCAGGTTCGTGTCCTGTTTTTTCTTCGCTCACACTAAGAACTTAGTGGGAAGAGAGTGAGTGCTAGGCCCGGACCCAGCAAAGACCAATGATCCCCGGGCCACCATGTGTTCCAACTACTGGGCCAATGTCAGTGACAAGGAGAGGGAATTCGGTAGAAATGTCACTCACAAGATTCTGTAGTGCGCCAACGTCTTCTGATGCTCCGTGCACGAGAGCCAAGCGACGAAGTGGTGCATTCTTTCTCGCCACTTCAGCGATTGCGCTTAGGGCCTTAGCTTTTGTGCGCTGACGTCCCGCCTCAGCGATGATGCCATCTTTTAGCTCGAGTAGTGGCTTAATGGAAAGAACTTGTCCCATGAGTGCTTTGGCCCCGCCAACACGTCCACCTTTTTGAAGGTGCTCGAGTGTGTCGAGCATGGCAACGACACCAGACCTTTGCACTAGCTCAAGAGCCTTCTTCTCAAGCTCGTCGAGTGAGGCTCCTGTTTTTGCGAGCTCAGCAAGCTCAATAGCGATAAGACCTTGAGCCATTGACACGGCGAGTGAATCGACAACACGAACAGTTATTTTCCCTGCAACTGCGTCAGCGGCAAGTGAAGCAGATTGATGTGTCGCACTTAGAGCGGCGGAGAGAGCGATGACTAGAACTCCATCGCAGCCGTCGCTGAGTGCGCGTTCGTACGCAACTTGAAAGGCGCCTGGTGATGGAGCTGCAGTTTCAGGAAGCGTCTTTGAGGCTTTGCACTTCGCCCAAAATTCGTCTGGTGTGAGATCAACACGGTCCGTGAACTCATCATCGCCAAACCTGATGCTTAGTGAAACAACATCAATGTTTAGTTTTTCTGCGATGTCGTGTGGAAGATCACACGCACTGTCAGTAACAATTCGTACATTTGCCATAGTGCTCCTTTAGAACTTGTTTAGCCTTGCACCTTTTTTGGTGTTTCGCACTGCACTTCGCTGCCAAACAACCAGAAAGGTTAAATAGGTAAGAATTCCAAGCAGAGCGCTGCCACCGAATCGAGTCAAAAGCCCAAATCCGCTTCCAGAAGTTGACGATGCGTACGCAATAGCAATCACAAACCCACTCGCGACAGACGCCAAAACACTTCGCAGTACGTGCTTGGACCAAAGGGTCGCACTGATGTTTACCTGGTGCCTAGTCAGATTCGCCAGTGCCACCAAGGCAACTGCAGTGTAGGAAATAGACACACTGGCACAAAGCCCTGACATTGAGTGTTGTCCAATGGCGATGGCCAAAATTATGGTCAAGCCGTTTTGTAATACGTAGAGATAAAAGACTTCTCGGGCACGCTGCATTGCTTGGAGACCTCGAACACAGAGCTGGAACACCGTAAACCCAGGTAGGCCAGCTCCAAGCACCGCAAGCACAGACCCCGCGAGCAGACGGTGCTCGGCGTGCACATGGTTAAGCAGCACACCAACGAGAGGTTGTGACAACAAGACAAGCCCCACGGTGCAGGGGACAATTATGACGAGTGATTGACGAAGTCCGAACCTAAGGCGTTCTCCAAAGGCTGCGAAGTCTTGCTCGGTTGCGAGTTTTGATAATTGCGGGGTAAGTGCAGAGAGAACTGAAACAACAATCACTGCGTACGGCATTTGCATGAATGACCAGCCGTACGTGTACGCACTTACTGGTCCTCCGCCACCAATTGCGAACGCGAACGCCAGCACAATGTAGAGCGACAATTGATTTGCGACAATGACGAGCATTGTCCAGCTACCAAGTCGACCAATTGTTCGCACCGCAGGATCACGGAAGTTGAGGTTGAACGTCAATCTTCCTAGATCACTCTTTGAAAGCGAGGGAAGTAAGAACAAGAACTGCACCAGAACACCAGCTGTTGTTCCAAGTCCCAACCATAAAAGATGTCCAGATCCGTTAAGTGAGGAGAGTGATGGGGTTGGATCAACTAAATGGAACCAAATAAGAACTGCAATACAAACAATGTTGTTGGCAATTGGTACCCACGAGCCAGGAGCAAATTTATTTCGGATGTTTAAGAGTGCTGTTGCGATTCCAATTACACCGTAGAAAAATATTTGTGGAACAAACCATCGAAGCAGTGATGTTGCGAGTGCTCGCTGCTCGTGAAGAGTAGCAATGTGTGAAGCACCGTGGGGATGGTTAAGTGCGGTGAAGCCGTTAATAATCCATGGTGCGAATATCCACGTAAGCAGTGATGCAAAAAACAGAATTACGAGTGACCCAGTAATCACACTCGAGATTGATCGCCATGCTTTTCTCTCACCATCAAGCGTTAAGCGCTCGATAAACACAGGGATAAATGTTGCACTGGCAATGCCACCTAGCACGAGGTCAAACAGCATATTTGGAACGGTGTTTGCGAGGTTAAACGCATCTGCAATTGGTGTAAAACCGAGTACCCACGCAAGCACCAAAACTCTTAGTAGCCCCGTGAGCCTCGAGACGAGAGTTCCCGTCGCCATCGAAAAAACACGAGAACTATGAGTTGATATTCGACTCATTAGGGGCGCTCTTTACGTCGCTTGACACTTGTTCTAACCCACCAGAGGGCAAGAACAAAGAGCGATCCAAACGAAAGCACATAGCCAACAATTGAAGTTCCTGCAATGCGCACTTGCATGGCACTACGTGCAAGAACAACATGTCCATCTGGGGTTGTTACTACTACTCGCAACGTAAGGTTTCCATTTCGAGGGTTGGTGACAGGAACACGAAGTGATTTTGTTGAAGAGTCAAGAGAGGTGACAATGTTTGCACCCTTTGGGAAGGTGAGTTGATTTGTGACTAGATGAACTACGGCTGTCATTGTGTAGTTCGCTTTACTCAGCAAGGTAATTGGAAGCGATGTTCCAGTTCCAGCCAAAGTAATGGTGCTTGGATTAACTGAGAATTTTCCCAGCTCTGCACTCAGCACATTTCGTGCAGCATCAATTGCGTCCTGTCGCTGTGAGGGAGTCCCAGAGATTTCTGACTGTGCGACGTCGGTAGAGAGCTGACTACTCAGCGTTACTGAACCCACCCCCTGGTTAAAAGAAGTGATGTCATTTATTAGAGCATTGAGCGTAAGAACATTGCGCGCGCTCCATGTTGAAACTGGAGGATTAACCATTGTGCGTGTGCTTGGCGAGCCGTTGCTGCCAATTGCTTTTGAATCAAACATAGGAGCGAGTGGGCTCGCAGTTACAAATGGATTGTGACTGAGGCCCGACAGGAAGTTGTCAATAAATTTCGCTCCCGTTTTACTAACGGTGGTCATTGCAACAACACTTCGATTAGTAGTAAGCCCGGGCGCTTCAAAGTGAAGAAAGCCAAGTACTCCAAGGGCTAGCGCAGCTCTGCGCCCTGGTTCAATAGCCGTGTTGCTTATTATCTGAGAGAGGGGTTCATCAATGCTCATTGCGTTAAGCGTGCTTGCACCCTGAACGTGAAATGGTGAGCCCCAATGCAGAGAGTTTGAAGGTGCATAACTCAGTGCTGTTTCTGGAAACACAACGTTCGACACACCAATTCCTGCGAGTGCATCAAGCGTTGCGACAGAAGGAATTGTGCTCAGAAGCACTGGGCTTTCAAGAGATTTACCAGTGAGAGAGTGAACCAATGACTTTGAAAAGTCATGCTGGTTACTTGCCTGTGCGGTAAAACCATTCGCCACAAGGCCGCCAAAGTCAATGTTTCCTGGAGGGGCAGAAATTATTGAGTGATCTTGGCTCTGTGTTGCTGACTTAAACGACGCAAGAAACTTTGGGGCCACGAGCGCTGCTTTTGTGAATGTTTGGTAATCAGCCCCAAGCGTTACTGCAACTTTTGGATATTTAGAAAAGACAGACAGCGCCTTGGTGGCCTGTGAAGGATTGACAAGTGATGTTGCGTTCATGCTTTCTATCCAGCTGAACTGAAGAGGATGCAAAACTTTTGTTGAACAAATTGCAAGTAGCGACCACTCTGTTTTGCCACGAGCTGTGCTGTAACTGATTGGATAGACACCATCACAAGATGCTGCTTTACACGCAAGATGGAGACGAGCAGATTTTGTAGAACACTCACCGACTGTTTTCACATTGTTTGCCTGTGTACTCAGCTCAACGTTAAATGTTGAAGTGCCGCCCTTTGAACAAAGATTTGTAGCTGCGATTGGTGCTTGGGTGGTTCCAACGCCAGTTAGTAGTGGGGCTATTTGTGAGCGCTGAAAAATTCGTGGATACATCTTTAATGAAACGGTTGTGTTTGTCTGGCTGAGCTCGATATTGAAGTGTGCAGTTGCGTCGGGTGACAGTGAGGCAACGCTGTCTTGGTGGATAACGCTGAACGACGGGGTCGCCAGGGCCTGCGTGGCCGAGGGCCACGCCACCGCCGCGAGGCTGAGGAGTACGACGCAGAGCGCCCGCCACCAGGTCGAAAATCGGTGGAACATTGCATTACTAGGCTACCTTCGCCCAACGCTCTTGCACGGCGCCTACTACCCTTCATTCACAGTGAATTCTTTTGAACAAGTCCATGAGCGCCTAAATGAACTGGCGAGGCTTTCGGGCCCTCTAGCTCGCGCCTTTAATGACGCGGGGTTCTCCCTCTACGCCGTAGGGGGATCAGTACGTGACTGTGTTCTAGGGATAGAACGTCGTGAAGACTTTGAAATTGACTTCACAACCAATGCACGCCCTGATGACATTGCCCGGCTTATGGAGCCCCTCTGCACTGGGTTGTGGGAACAAGGTCGTGCCTTTGGCACCATTGGAGGCATTCTCAAAGAAGGCGGATTCAAAACTGAGATTACGACGTTTCGTTCAGAAGCCTACGTTGACCATTCTCGAAAGCCATCCGTTGAGTGGGGCGACTCACTTGAATCTGACTTAAGTCGTCGTGACTTCACCATCAACGCACTTGCGCTTGACGTAATTGCGCTGTGTAATGAAACCCCAGAAGTGCAGACACTCTTTGACTTCTTTAATGGATTCAACGATCTTCACGACCGAGTACTTCGTGCACCAATTGATCCAGAAATTCTATTTAGCGACGACCCACTTCGCATGCTTCGTGCTGCTCGATTTGCATCAAGATTTAACTTAAGCATTGACCCTGATGTTGAAGCAGCAGCTAAAAAAATGGCAGAAAAGATTTCAATAGTTTCTGCTGAGCGAATTCGCAATGAAATTGACTTGCTGATGATGACTGAACAGCCCTCCCTGGGTCTCGACTTCATTGTGCGCACTGGGCTTGCAGATCATTTCTTTCCAGAACTCCCGAAGCTGCAATTAGAACAAGATCCAATTCATCACCACAAGGATGTTTTAAAACACACGTGGGCGGTTGTAGATAAAACATCACCGAAGCTCAGTCTTCGCCTCGCTGCTTTGTATCACGACATTGGAAAACCAAACACTCGAGACATTACGAGCGAAGGTGTCACGTTTCGGTTCCACGAAGTTGTTGGTGCAAAAATGACACGCAAGCGAATGCTCGCACTGAAATATTCTCAAGAAATGATTGATGATGTTTCAATGCTCGTAGAACTACATCTTCGTTTCCATACCTACAAAATGGGTTGGAGTGATAAGGCAGTTCGTCGCTATGTGCGAGACGCTGGGCACTTGCTTGATGAACTAAATGAACTCACGCGATGTGACTGCACAACACGCAATGCACGTAAAGCACAAACACTGGCACTGCGCATGGATGAACTCGAAGTTCGTATTGCAGAACTACGCGAACTAGAAGATCTAAATCAACTTCGCCCTGCACTTGATGGAGTTGAGGTAATGGAGATTCTTGGCATTTCTCCAAGTCGTGTCGTTGGCACTGCACTTGATTTCTTGATGGAAATTCGACTTGATGAGGGTGAGATCTCACCAGCGGAAGCCAAGATTCGACTTCTCGAATGGTGGGCGGAGCAAGCTAAATAAAAAATCCCCTTGCCACTAGGACAAGGGGATTTTTAAAGCAGGAAAGGCTTATGGCCAGACTGGGTTGGCTCCACCTTCGGCGAATTCATTCACCATGTTGTGGGCAATGTCGTCGTGGAACTGAACTGGTGGCGACTTCATGAAGTACGCCGATGGGCCCATGATTGGTCCACCGATACCGCGGTCTAGTGCAACTCGTGCGCAGCGAACTGCGTCGATGATTACACCAGCTGAGTTAGGTGAGTCCCAAACTTCGAGCTTGAGTTCGAGGTTAAGTGGAACGTCACCGAAGTTGCGTCCTTCCATACGGATGTAGGCCCACTTGCGGTCCTTCAACCATGGAACATGGTCACTTGGCCCGATGTGAACATCGTCAGCACTCATGTTTGAAATTTCGAGCTGTGAAGTAACGGCCTGGGTCTTTGAGATCTTCTTTGACTCAAGACGCTCACGGTCAAGCATGTTTTTGAAGTCCATGTTTCCACCAACGTTGAGTTGGTAGGTGTGGTCTAGTGAAAGACCACGGTCTTCAAAAAGACGAGCTAGTACGCGGTGAACAATCGTTGCACCAACTTGGCTCTTAATGTCGTCACCAATGATTGGAACGCCTGCATCGCTGAACTTCTTGGCCCATGTTGGGTCTGAAGCAATGAACACTGGGATTGCGTTAACAAACGCACACCCTGCATCAATTGCTGCTTGTGCGTAGAAACGCTGTGCATCTTCAGAACCTACAGGTAGGTATGAAACAAGTACTTCTGCTCGCGCATCTTTAAGAGCCTTGACGACATCAACAGCTTCTGCTGGTGACTCTTCAATTGACGCACGGTAGTACTTGTTAAGTCCATCCATTGTTGGTCCACGTAGAACGTTGACTCCAATAGATGCAACATCTGAGAACTTAATTGTGTTGTTCTGTCCGCCTTCGATTGCCTTTGAGAGGTCGCTTCCAACCTTCGATGCATCGAC
>CAIJWX010000083.1:0-2941 GCA_903824535.1 uncultured Actinomycetes bacterium
AGTAGCTCGCGCTATTAACACTGAAGTTAAGGCCGGACGCGGAGGACCACACGGTGGAGTATTCCTCGACATCGCAAGTCGCCGCTCGGCTGAATTCATTCGCCGTCGTCTACCTTCGATGTACCACCAGTTCATGGAACTTGCTGGTGTTGACATCACGCGTGAAGCAATGGAAATCGGACCAACCTGTCACTACATCATGGGTGGCGTTCAAGTAGATGCTGATACGGCTGCAACGGCAGCTCCTGGTCTCTTTGCCGCTGGCGAAGTGGCGGGTGGAATGCACGGTGCTAACCGACTTGGTGGAAACTCACTCAGTGACCTCATCGTGTTTGGAAAGCGCGCTGGTGCTGGAGCTGCTGACTATGTTCTAAGTGGACAGGCTGCAACATCACTTGACCAGGGAGCTGTTGACGCTGCGATCAAGGAAGCACTTGCTCCGTTTGAGCGCACTGAAGGCGAGAACCCGTACACGATTCAGCACGACCTACAAGAAATGATGCAGGCGAATGTTGGAATCATCCGTACACAGAGCGAACTTGACTTTGCTCTAGCAGAACTCGAAAAGTTCACAGAGCGTGTGAAGAACATTGCAGTTAAGGGTGGTCGTGCTTACAACCCAGGTTGGAACCTAACGACTGACCTTCCTGCCATGCTCGCAGTCTGTAAGACCGTTGCAATGGGAGCTTCACTTCGTAAGGAATCACGCGGGGGACATACTCGTGAAGACTTCCCAGGCGCGAGTGACGACTTCTCGAAGTTCAATCTTGCTCACTCATCAAACGGTGGTAACTGGGACAGTCCAATCGAAACAACCGAGTCACCGCTTCTACCAATCCCACAAGAACTAAAAGCTCTGCTTGAGGAGGCCCACTAATGGCTGATGTAACTATGAAGATTTGGCGCGGTGACGCGTCGGGTGGAGAGTTCCAGAACTACACGATTGAGCAAAACGACAATGAGGTAGTCCTCGACGTTATTCACCGCATTCAAGCAACTGAAGCACCAGACCTTGCGTGCCGATGGAACTGCAAAGCCGGTAAGTGTGGATCATGTTCTGCTGAAATCAACGGTAAGCCTCGCCTGATGTGCATGACACGTATGGACACGCTACCTGAGGGACCAGTAACGGTTACACCAATGAAGACGTTCCCAATCATCCGTGACCTTGTGACTGACGTGTCGTTTAACTACGCCATGGCGGCCAAGATTCCAGCGCTGCTACCTAAGCCAATGCCTGAGGGTGGATACCGCCTCATGCAAGAAGATGTTGAGCGCAGCCAAGAGTTCCGTAAATGCATTGAGTGCTTCTTGTGCCAGGACGTTTGTCACGTAATTCGTGACCACGAAGACAACAAGACCAACTTTGCTGGTCCACGTTTCTTCATTCGTATTGCCGAGCTAGAAATGAACCCGCTCGACACTAACGACCGTCGTGAACTTGTTCGCGAAGACATGGGACTTGGCTACTGCAACATCACCAAGTGCTGCACCGAAGTGTGCCCTGAAGGTATTCACATCACTGATAACGCAATCATTCCTCTAAAGGAACGTGTTGTCACAGCGAACTACGACCCAGTTGCATGGCTTGGTCGCAAGATCCGTCGCCAGACAAAGAAGACAACCGCTGAGGCTTCAGTTCAGCCTGCACCATAAGTCGTGACTGACTTTCTCTCGAGTGAGTGGTTCGAGAGTCTTAATGAATCATTGAAAAAAGCGGGACCGGTGCCGTTCGACCAGTCAGGTTCGACCTACCGAGTTGT
This sequence comes from uncultured Actinomycetes bacterium, assembly GCA_903824535.1. Lineage (GTDB taxonomy): Bacteria > Actinomycetota > Acidimicrobiia > Acidimicrobiales > RAAP-2 > RAAP-2. The sequence goes on from CAIJWX010000083.1 coordinate 1,764, forward strand.
TCTTGAATTCGAAGATGCTCCAAATACGGTGCCTCACGCGATGACATTCACTATGTCTTCTGATGGCGCATCAGTTGACGCGGGAGATCACTTAATGGCTGACGCGTTACTTCGCCTCACGTATAGCGACGCAACAGCACTAAGCGCAGGAAGCTTTGACAGCTCCGCAGCAATCCGTGAAGGTCGAGTCAAGGTCCGTGGCGACATCAATAAACTTGTCCCACTCCTCAACTGGCTACAAACTGCTCACCCGCTTAGTAATTAGTTCTACTAAAGCAAAAATCCCCCTCGGTGATTAACCGAGGGGGATTTTTTATATCTTTAAATAAGTCCGAGCTTCTTTACGTCGTCACGCTCACCAAGTAGTTCATCAGTCGTGATCTTGATGCGGTCTTTTGCAAAGTCATCGAGGTTGAAACCTTCCTTGACCTTCCAAGCACCCTTGCCATCAGCCTGAATTGGGAATCCGAAGGTAAGACCCTCTGGAACTCCATACTCACCGTTTGAGGTAACAGCAACTGAAACGCAGTCGTCAGCGGCGGTTGGAGTTGTGAGACTAACAACAGTGTCGATCGCAGCGTTAGCAGCAGAGGCGGCAGAGCTAAGTCCACGAGCTTCAATGATCGCAGCTCCACGCTTTTGCACGGTAGTGATGAACTCACCCTGTAGCCATGCACCATCAGTAATAACTGAAGGGACTGGCTTTGCGTCAACAGTTGTGTTTGCGAAGTCTGGGAACTGCGTAGCTGAGTGGTTACCCCAGATAGCGAGATTTTTAACTCCAGCAACTGAAACGCCAGCCTTCTTTGCAATCTGTGTTTCTGCACGATTTTGGTCAAGTCGAGTCATGGCGAACCAGCGGTCTGCTGGAACTTCCAAAGCGTTTGAACGTGCAATAAGGCAGTTCGTGTTGCAAGGGTTACCAACTACAAGAACGCGAACATCTGATGCTGCGTTCTTTGCAATTGCTTGCCCCTGTGGCTTAAAGATGCCACCGTTTACGTTTAGAAGGTCAGCACGTTCCATGCCAGCCTTACGTGGGATTGAACCAACGAGCAGTGCCCAGTTGGTGTTGGTGAATGCGTGGTCCAGGCTTGACGTTGCTTCAATTCCCGCAAGAAGTGGGAATGCGCAGTCATCGAGTTCCATAACAACACCTTCGAGTGACTTCATGGCTG
>CAIJWX010000084.1:0-3309 GCA_903824535.1 uncultured Actinomycetes bacterium
CTGCGAGTGAGCCGTAATTCTTTCGAGCACCTTCAATCTTTACTTGGTGACCATTACTCATGAGCGTGCTCTCCCTAACTGTTTCCATCCGACTGGTGCCAGTTTTTCATACAATCCAAATGCAACTGCTACAACGATTAGTGCTGAAATAATTGCAAAGACTTCCATTGCAGTTCCCCCTCCAAAATCGTAATTTCCCAGAGCGTGATCTATTCCAACAGCAAGAGGTGCATGACCTGGTGGGAAGAGAATTTGGCTAATCGGAAGTTCGAGAAGTGTTCCACAATATGTAAGACACCAAGCGGCGAGTAGCGGTCGTGAAATGAGTGGAAGCACAACTGTCAGCCAGGTCTTGATGCCATTTGAGCCATGAACGCGACAAGCTTCGGAGAGGGATTCTTGAAATTGGTTCATATTTCCAACAAGGGATCGCGTTGTTGATGGTAGCGCAGTTGCGATGTATGCCAACACTAGGAGTGCAACTGTTCCATATAAATGGAAGCCATACCTCTGGGCCAACGGTAAATTATAAGCGAAGATATAACCAATTGCGAAGACAATTCCTGGTAATCCAACAGCTGCAAGTAGAAAGAAGTCGAGAAACTTCTTTCCTGGGCCATTCTTCGTGGAAACTAAAAGACGAGATGAAATTGCTGCCAATATCACGGCGACTGTTGCAGTGATTAAAGCTGCTTCGGCTGAAAATAGAAGCGGGGCACGAAGCAATGGACTTTTTATGACACGGATATAATTATCGAAATTAAACTGATAATTAGCCACCACTGTCCCAAGACCTTGAATCATCGAAGCTGAGATTGCACCGAACACTGGGATTCCAAGTGTGACAAATAGCAGTCCATATATAGCCGTGTTTGCACTGACTGCACCAGTTTTGGAGAGCTTATGTCGAGTTATCGGCCGTGTTCGACCGCTCAAAACTCGAAAAGATCTACCGCGCAATGCGCGAGTCTGTGCGAACAGCGCCAGGACAATGAGCAACAGGAGAATTATTGAAATTGCCGCGCATAACGGAAAGGAAACTGGAAGCGACATTACTGATCTATATAGAGTAAAAGTTGCTACCGAATATCGACCGGGTGAAGAAAGTTGTGATGCAACACCAAAGTCACTGATGCTTTCAGCAAACACAATCGCGATTCCTGACCAAAGCGCTGGAAGTAACAGTGTGCTCATCATTTTGAATGCTGCAATTCGAGAACCACCATGCACGCGGACTGCTTGTTCGAACTCTTCGCCAAGTCCTCGCATCGCGTTGGAGATGACAAGATATGCGAAGGGAATACCTTTAAAGGTAAGAATCATCGCTATGCCAACTGGTCCATAAAGCAAATTGCGCACAAATGGTAGATCAATGCCCACAATATTGAGTACGCCAGCGCGTTCGAAGATACGTTCCCACCCAAGTGCAATCAAATAGGAAGGCGCCAGAAGGAGAGCAAAGATTGCAAGGTTCCATACTTTGCGTGCTGCCGAATTAGTACGAAGAACAATCCATGCGACACCCAGTGCTATTGCTGTTGCGAGAATTGATGAGACCACACCCATGACAAATGAGTGCCAAATAGATCGCAGAAAATATGGATCCGCCGCAGCTTTGAAACTATTGAAGGTAAACCATTCAGGGCCTTGATCAAGGAGCTTGGGGCTAAATGCCACCGAAAGGAAGAGAATAATGGGTAGAACCAAAATACTGACGATAACCAACCAGAAGATGGTCATTGGTGAAATCTTTGTTCGAAGAAAAAGTAGAGCCCCCGAAGAGAATGTGTCTCTTGAAGGCTCTACTTTCTGCATTAGATGTTTATCAGTATTTCGCGATTAAGCGATGTTCTTCTGGAACCAATCTTGTACCGCGCCCTGGACGAGTGCATACTTGTAAGGGTCCACAACCTGAATAAGGCCTGAAGCAAATGAAGGCATCGCTGAGGTTGCGCGAGCTCGAATACCATCGTTCAGTGTCGGCCAGAAGAGTGAATCTCCTGCGTTGTCCTTAGTCATAATCGCTACTGCATCTGAAGTCATTACGAAGTCAACAAACTTCTTTGCTGCATCCATTTGAAAAGCTGATGCTTTGGCATCGATTGCAAGACATGAAGGAAGAACGGTTGTCTTCTTCAGGTAGGTCACTTCTGGGGTAAGGCCAGCAACCGGCGATGCTTTGTACTTAAGAACATTTGTGATTGCCGCAGATGACTGAACAAGAGCTACGTTGATGACGCCTGTGTTTAGCGCTGCAAGTGTCTTTGAGTTCTTGTCGAATGCGCGTAATCCATTTGCCTTGAGCTTTGTAAGATAAGCCTTCATGGCAACTTCGCCACCAAATTGTTCCATAAGACCTGCAATAAATGGATATGTTGGACCAGAAACTGATGGGTTATTCATGCCGACCTGGTCCTTAAAAGTCGTCGATGCAAGGTCATCCCATGAAGTTGGCTTGCGAACCTTTGACGAGTTGTAGACAACGCCAACCATCTCTGTGAAACCTGGAACTTGGTAAGCGCCATCTTTTGGATATAACTTATTTCCAACTGCATTGAGGCTTAAGCCCTTTACCTTGTAGTGCAAGAGTTGTTTATCGATATCGAATGCAGCACATGGTTCTGCACCATCTGCCCAATAGGCGCCCCACTTCGGGTTGTTCTTCTCAGCAGTGATCTTCGCAAGAAGCGGACCTGTTGACAGTTGTGTGACTTCCACCGGAATTCCAGTCTTAGCTGTGAAGGCCGTTGCAACAGCTGTTGAATAATCGAGTGCCGCATAAAGTTGAAGAGCATCAGCGGCGTGAGCTGCCGGTGTGATTGATCCTGCAAGCATCGTTGCAATCACAACGCCTACAAGAGTAATTTTCGGTGAAAGCTTCAAGTTTCCTCCTATACATTTGAATACACAATTAATTGATTGGTATTGTGCAGAGGTTATTGGGTAGCTGGTTACCTGTTATTAACGATTGGACGAACGCAAAGTGAACGGCACTTTAAGACTTTGGTGGCTTGGCGTGCGGATTTGAACCTTCGTAGGTTCAAATCCTTCACCCGCCACCATGTAGTTGATCTATATATCAAGCGTATTTATATGTAATTGTGCGACCTTTCGCACTAAGTATGACAACACCCACTGACATTCACAAGACCAGTTTTCACTTGGTTTAGGACGGTTGGTGACGGTAATTCATACACCAATTCATACACCCACACCCTTAAGTGATTTCGGTTCAAGTCATACACCAGGGCTTACGGGTAGGTAAAGGTTTTTGAAGTTAGGCAGTAGCCCGAGCTAGGGAAAAGGTCA
>CAIJWX010000085.1:0-3841 GCA_903824535.1 uncultured Actinomycetes bacterium
CTCTCGCCTTAGGGGGAGTTTCAGACAGTAAATAAAGTCACTTCGAGCTGAACGCCAAATTCTCAGTGAGATTATGGGTTAATACATCACAATCATACACCATGAAATTGTTGAATGTTCGCTGATGTTCGCCATTGTTCAGCCCGCAAGGCGCAAAATAAGGCGCAAAAGATGGAGTATCTTTATGAAATTATTTATGACTGAGTAAGTCCATAAAAGCGTTCGATATACGTCCTGAGCTTTTCAAGCACCCTCTGCTTATCAGAACCGTGTTCGCTATTCGCAGCAAATCGACTCACTGGTGGCAGGACATCTGTAATAGCAGTACCAGATTCAGGAACCGAACCCAGCTCCATCGCCTGTCTTATGAATTTATCTGTAGCTTCAGGGTTTAATTTCTCTTCAATGACAATCTGACGTAGCTCCGCTTCCTTCCGCTCTTGCACGTACTCCTGCCAGTTCTCATCAACTTTGCTCCCGACCGTAAGGCCATTAACGAACTGCTCAATGAGGTCCTTTTTGCTGCGAAGGGTTGGGCTTGACTCAATTGCTCTAGTGATTGCAGCTCGAATCTCTTTGTCGGTCCCCTTCCCTTCGTCGAGGTATTTCTGAACGAGCATCAAGATGTAATCGACATTTACTTCGACCTGCTTAACCAGCTCGATCTCGAAAATGATGTCATCAATAATTGATTCCTTTTCAGAACCCTTCTGTTGTCGGAAATCTGCGTAAAGCGATAGGTATGCACTTCGATAATCCTGGAAGTCACGGTCGGATAGAACCTGTCTACCAGTGAATTCATCAAAAGATGAAAGGATGTTGAGTAGTCGAAGGGTCGTGCCAAAGAGTTTTATGAATTCCTTCTGGTTCTCTTCACCCACAATATTTGCAACGTCTATGACCGGATACTCTTCGGCAAGTTGGACTACCAATTCCTGGTACTCCTCGTAATACTCAGCAAACGGCTTGAGTACGACAATGCTGTTTGCATCCTTGTTGCCAAAAAGTGCGAGGGCGTTGTTCAGCTCATCTTCCAGGTTACGGAAGCAAACGATGTTTCCGTAGGACTTTACTGAGTTAAGAATGCGATTTGTCCGTGAGAACGCCTGGATGAGTCCATGCTGTTTCAGATTCTTGTCAACCCACAACGTGTTTAGGGTTGTTGCGTCAAAACCAGTCAAGAACATGTTCACCACAATTGCGACGTCAATCTCACGGCTCTTCAAGCGCATCGCCATGTCCTTGTAGTAGTTCTGGAACTTGTCAGCGGAGGTGTCAAAGTTTGTTGCAAAGAGCGCGTTGTAGTCCCTTATTGCGTCTTCGAGAAATTCACGAGAGCTTTGATCAAGGTCAGTGTTCTCGAATTGTTCTTCTGCGAGTATGCCTTCGGGATTGTCTTCGTTGGCTGCATAGCTGTAGATAATGGCAACCTTTAGAGGTTTGTAATTTGGATCGACCTTCTGTAATTCGGCTTGATTATTCTTGAACGTTGCGTAATAAAGCTTTGCGGCATCAATGGAAGCAGTCGCAAAAATTGAGTTGAAACCTGATACTCGAGTCTTGCCGAGTTGGTACGAGTGACTGCGCTTGGTTTTCTGATCGAAGTGCTCCATAACATAGTCAACGACCCCACTGATGCGTTCTGGCGCGAGAAGCGCTCTTTCACGGTCAATAGACGAAACCTGAGCATCTTTGGCATTGGACTTTGTCTTGATGGTGTCGATGTAGTCAATGTGAAAAGGAAGGACATTCTTGTCATTGATGGCATCAACAATTGTGTAGGTATGGAGTCGGTCACCGAAGGCCTGCTGAGTTGTACGCAAGGAGACATTCCCGCCAGCCCCGGCATTATCAGCAAAAATTGGAGTTCCCGTAAATCCGAATAGGTGGTACTTCTTGAAGTTTTTTGTGATGTCAGTATGCATGTCACCGAACTGAGAACGATGACATTCGTCAAAAATGATGGCCACGTGTGAGTTATAGATCGCGTGGTTCTTGTTTCGCGCCACGAAGAGGGCCAGCTTCTGAATAGTGGTCACAATAATTCGTGTGTTTGGATCTTCAAGTTGCTGGCCGAGAATGGCTGTCGAGGTATTGGAGTTCGCTGCACCTTTTTCAAAGCGCTCATATTCTTTCATTGTCTGGTAGTCAAGATCTTTTCTGTCCACAACGAAAAGAACCTTGTTTAAACCTTCCAATTTTGATGCAAGTTGGGCAGTCTTGAAACTCGTGAGAGTCTTCCCAGATCCTGTCGTATGCCAGATGTAGCCACCCGAAGCGATACTTCCAAGTTGGTTGTGATTAGTAGATGTAGCGATGCGTTGGAGTATCTGCTCAGTTGCAACAATTTGGTATGGACGCATGACGAGCAGTTGACGGTCAACATCGAAGACGCAGTACTTCGTTAGAACATTAAGTATTGAATGCTTGGCGAAGAAAGTCTTGGTGAAGTCATTGAGGTCTGCAATTCGACGGTTATGAGAGTCAGTCCACCAGCTCGTGAATTCAAAACTATTTGAAGAAGTCTTTTTGGCCTTCTTGGTGGTGAGATCCTTTACGTGACGGTCGCGTGTGGTGTTCGAGTAGTACTTAGTTTCCGTCCCGTTGGAGATGACGAAGAGCTGTACGTATTGGAAAAGACCGCTCCCCGCCCAGAAGCTATCGCGCTGATAACGACTTATCTGGTTGAATGCTTCTCGAATAGCAACGCCGCGGCGTTTTAACTCAACGTGAATAAGCGGAAAACCATTAACTAAAACAGTGACGTCGTACCGATTCTTATGAACTCCTTCGATTTCATACTGATTAATGACCTGTAATCGGTTGTTGTGGATGTTCTGCTTATCAATCAGTCGGATGTTACGAGACGTTCCGTCGTCACACTGAATGACCTGAACTTCGTCTTCTTGGATCAAAGTGGTCTTCTCTATGATGCCGTTATTTGTAGAGGCAATTACTTCAGTGAAGAATCGCTGCCACTCTTTGTTAGAGAAAGTGTAATTATTGAGCTGTTCCAGTTGAGCACGGAGGTTTACAACCAATCCATCTTCGGAGTTGAAAGTTAGGCGATCGTATGCCTGGTTTTCTAATTGCTTAATAAACGCCTGCTCCAGGTCTGCCTCGCTTTGGTAGGAGGACTGGCGAGCAGTGTCAGCAGCGTACTCAGATACGACAGTACTTTCAGCGCTCGAAACAACAACGTCATACCGGCTACTGCTCTGATTAGTCATTTTTTTGTTCTGGGAACGTTAGGAGTTGATTGCGGTAGTACTCGTACTGTTTACGACGTGCATTTATTTCAGCGGGAATGCTCATTTTTGTATCGATGAGAAGATTCTCCATAATTTCAAGCTGGTTCCCTAACTCTGTCTGCACGCCCATTGGAGGAACAGAGATAAAAATCTTTGCCAAATCAGACCGAGAGATTCTTCGCACCTTTGTTCCAGAGATAAAACGTTTCTTCTGTGCCTGAAAGATCGTCGTCTGGAAAAAGTAAGACATGTACTTTGGATCTAAAGTGTGTCGATAAATAATGGCATCGCCGCTCACTGCAGCATCGTCTTCGCCCAACCAAGCGACGGCCTTTGCCACTCCTGCATTATCTTCAGCCGTAGTGGCTATAACAAGATCCCCCGAGTGAGCAACTCGCAACTTCAGAGCCTTTTCAGCATCAACGAATGACTTCGTAACACTAGTTGATGTCCTATAAAAAGTATGGATTTGACCATAGTGAATTGCTGGAATGCCAGAATCGCGAAGGTCAGACTTTTGCATACCATTGCCCCTAATAAATTCACCAATCTCACCAAGCGAAACGAGATTCTCTTTGCTTGCAGAATTA
>CAIJWX010000086.1:0-2330 GCA_903824535.1 uncultured Actinomycetes bacterium
CAAAATCCTCATTTGCGGTGCCCGGTCTATATTTTTACGATGAAGATGTCGTAGAAATTGCTAAATCGATAAAGCCAAGCGCAAGAGGTGAATTAGAAATAACATCAGTGAATCAGGCTTATTTAGAATCGGGTAAATTGAATGTAACAATCCTACCTAGAGGAACAGTTTGGTTAGATACTGGCACATTTTCGTCTTTGCACGATGCAACATCTTACGTTAGGGCGATTGAAGAGCGACAAGGAACTAAGATCGCATGTTTAGAAGAAGTCGCTTTTCAACTTGGATGGATTTCTAGAGAAGAACTTCTCGTACTTGCACAAACATTTAATGGTGGAAAATATGGTAAATACTTAGAGTTAATCGCTTCCGAGATATAATGAAATTACTAGTAACTGGCGGCGCCGGATTCATCGGTTCAAATTTTGTTAGACGCGTTTCTGAAGGTTTTTTTTCAGGCATATCGTCAGTGAAGGTTCTTGACAAACTCACCTATGCCGGAATTCGGTCGAATCTTTCATCCATTAAGAAGGAATTTGATTTTGAATTCATTCAAGGCGATATCTGTGATTCACGATTTGTGGATTCGTTAGTTGGATCAGTAGATGGAATTGTAAATTTTGCCGCTGAGTCACATGTAGATCGTTCGATATTTGGAGCAGAAAACTTTGTACAAACAAATATTGTTGGCGTTCAAGTATTGCTTGATGCAATCAAGGCCTCGGGTAAGAACATACGCTTTCTTCAAGTTTCAACCGATGAAGTTTACGGATCTATCGAATCTGGCTCTTGGACCGAAGAATCGCCTCTACTTCCGAACTCACCGTATTCGGCAAGCAAGGCAAGCGGGGAACTCTTGGCTCGTTCCTACAACAGAACACACGGCATGGATATTGTTATCACTCGCTGTAGCAACAACTACGGAACCCACCATTTCCCTGAGAAATTGATACCCCTCTTTATAACGAACTTGATTGAAGGGAAAAAGGTACCGGTTTACGGAACTGGTGAAAATGTGCGGGACTGGCTTCATGTCGACGATCATTGCCGGGGAATCTATTCAGTGTTAATGAATGGACTTTCTGGTGAAGTTTACAATATCGGTGGTGGACGCGAGTTAACTAACAATGAAATTACAAGTTTGATTCTTGAAGCGATGGGTGCCGATGAATCTTCCATCGAATATGTTGAAGATAGAAAAGGTCATGACCTTCGGTACTCCGTTGATTGGACAAAGATAGATCGTGAGCTTGGGTATAAACCACAAATTAAGTTTGAAGATGGACTGAGGGACACAATTCAGTGGTATCGAGATAATGCAGCGTGGTGGAAGCCACTTAAGAATCGTTGATTTGTAAATGTCTTGGTTGATTACAGGCGGTTCAGGGCAATTAGGTATTGCGGTATCTCAAGTGCTTGGCGAGAGAGGAATTCTGTTTTATGCTTGGAATTCACAGGATTTAGACATCACTCAGGGTCCAATGGTTCGGGATGTAATTGCAAAATTGTCACCTGAAGTGATTGTGAATTGTGCAGCCTGGACTGATGTTGATGGGGCGGAAAGTGATGAGATATCAGCATCTAAGGTAAATAGTGATGGTGCTGAAAACATCGCTTTGGCTGCCAATGAGATAGATGCCAAATTGTTTCAGATTTCAACCGACTATGTTTTTTCGGGAGAGAATGTGACCCCTTGGGACGTTGAAGATGAAGTTAACCCTCAGTCCGCTTATGGTCGAACAAAAGCAGAAGGAGAAAAAAGAGTTTTAGCGAAATATCCTGCGAACTCAACAATCGTTCGCACTGCTTGGCTCTATAGCCCTTGGGGTAAGAACTTTGCGAAGACGATGACAAAACTTGCTATTAAAGGTGACGGTGAAATCAAAGTCGTTAATGATCAAGTTGGACAGCCAACTTCGGCAATTGATCTCGCGCAACAACTAGTCTCATTAGGTTTATCTACATCTCCCGCAGGCATTTATCACGGCACAAATTCAGGTCAAGCTACTTGGTTTGAGTTTGCGCAAGAGATTTTCAAGTTTGCTGAAGCAGACGTAGAGCGAGTAATCCCTGTTTCTTCAAGCGAGTATCTGCGGCCAGCAAAACGACCTTCTTATTCTGTATTAAGTCATGAAGCATGGGCAAAGACTTCAGTAGCGCCGATGACAGATTGGCGAATCGCGCTCGCCAAAGCGATGCCTACGATCATTTCTGCAGTAAAGGCGGAAGAATAGAAATATGAAGTTAACACCACTCGGAATTGAAGGCGCTTGGCTTGCTGAGTCGCCTGTATTGATGGATGAGCGTGGATTTTTTCGTGAGTGGTTTAA
>CAIJWX010000087.1:0-2745 GCA_903824535.1 uncultured Actinomycetes bacterium
ACCGCAAAGTCAATGCGCCAGATTGCCGATTCCGTGAAAGACCGGGGGCCAGTCGGATCGTAGGAGGCGAGAGAATTAGTGCTCTGGCTGTATTTCTTCAGACGAATCTGACTCCAGCATGGCCTTGTTCTTTATTGATTCTATGAGATATCAACTGGAAAGTTCGAGAAATCTCTTCCAACGCTCGTTAAGCGCTTCGTAGTTTGGCTTAGCAACTGTTTCTGCGAGTTTGTCAATTTTAATTCCCATTTCTAATAATGAAGGACCAACATCTCTTGCAATAATTTCGAAGGTTGTTGGATTGATTGCCCAGAGGTTGGCATCAAAAGCAGCGTGAAGTCCCTTCTCAAGGAGAATGCCATTTTCAGGATGATCCGAACCATTGTCATTGACTTCAATAATGTGAGCAGCATCAAGCATTTCGGGAACAGCAATTCCGGTAATTGCACATTTATTTTCATAGCGTCGCCTTACGAGCATTCGAAACCTTGGATCACGGTCAACACTCGTACTTGCTTTGATCTTCACACTTCTTTTGGTTCTCGCTTCCCACGGCATGTTTATTTCGTCGTTGGTGTCTATAACTGAAGTGGGTGGTGATTCATTGAAGGTTACGTAGCATTGTTTTAAATCAGCATCAAAGATTTCGATCCAACCTCTCTGCACCTTTTTAAGTGTGTCTTCCGTCGATATAACAAAGACTGGTGTCTTATTTGTAAATGCATTGTGAAGTGAACGTATGTCCGCAGCGTCTGTCCCGAGGTTTTTGGTACTAGGGAAGTGATAGAGAACACCATTTTCTGTCAGGTCATCTGCATATGACTTGCCGGTATGAAGAAGTCCGACAGCCAGACCACCTTCAATTACTGAATCGGTGAGTTCCTTGTTTCTGTAAACACCACGTTCTCCACGGAAAATGCCTAACTCTGAGACAACGCTCGAAGGAACAAGACCATCTGAGCTTTCGCTTTGGATTTGCTCAAAAAGTGCTTCTCGACGCTGCATTTCATCTTCGATGCTTCGTGGCTTTGGAGCAACTCGAGCAGCACAATCTTCAAGTTCTTTTCTTACCTCAGGAGAGAAGTCATAATTTTTGAGAAGTCCATTTATTGCTGAGGCGATCAAGGCAGCCATTTTTGGTGCTTCTGTGTATTCATTTGACTCAATGCAGTGAACAATTCGTAATTCACGTCTCACAAAATCACTAGTTTTTGTGTTGCGTACCGTAGCTATCTGCTCTTCACTCTCTCCAGACTTTGTACGTCGCCAAACGTCTCCTAGGGCCCTCTGATCGAGTTCTAGAGCCAAATGGAGCTCAGTTATCAGTTGGGCTTGGAGCTCGGAGCTGCGTTCTGTCATATTCAGAGGTTATGTCACAGTGCGGCACTACGGTAAGTCAAGTGACACTGATCCAGACACTGAAAATCATCTCATGGAATGTCAACCACAGGGCCATTTCATGGGAGCACATGACTGACTTCGGGGCAGATGTCGTTCTGCTCCAGGAGTCAACTCCTTCGGGTCTACCTAAAGTTCATGATTTCATTGTTGTGCCGCCACCAACCGAAAATTGGAAGATCGCCAATGCACCGAAAAACGGAACCTCAGCCACTGCGTCAGTAATTGTTAACACTTCAATTGGTTGCGAACCCGGACCTTATATGTTTGCCTCTCATCCTGGTCAGTTCTCAATTGTGCACGTCCCTTTTGGAGCAAAAGGTCTCTATCTCGTGAGCATTTATGGAATTCTGCAGGATGACTTTGCTGATGGAGCACTTCACCGAGCGCTATCTGATCTTGCACCAATCTTTGAGAGTGGGGCTGATGTACTTGTTGCTGGTGACTTGAATTCCTTTCGAGGATATTCACTCTCTGGCTCTCAGCAAGCAATCGATCGTCACGCAGCGCTGTTTAGCCGCTTCGAACAATTTGGCCTGAAAGACATTGGTCCTTTTTCTTCAAATGGTCCACTGGATAACTGCCCTTGTAATAATCGCGTTGACTGTACACATGTTCATACCTATAGGTACATGAACAGGGAGGGTGAGCGTCGCTTTCAGAATGATTATGTATTTGGCACCAAAGGAGTTCAAAATTCTCTAGTTAGTTGCAAAGCATTAACTGACGAGAACCCGTCTCTATGGGAACTAAGTGACCATGCGCCAATTGAGGTTGTTTTGAAATTGGATTCGAAATGACGGTCACTTTTGAACAAGCTCGTCAAATTGTGATCGATCACATCGGACTGAAGGCAGACGACAACCTCGTGGCTCCTACATGGGGGAGTGAAAACGATGAATACTGGTCAATTCCGATAAATACACGTGAGTGCTTAATCGAATGCAATGCTGACTACATGATGGTTGGTGGTCCCGCTTACCTCGTAAACAATGTGACCGGACAAGTTAGCGAATACTTCTTTCAGAATGAAGAAGAGAACATCGACGGGTTCCGTGATTATGGAGACGTGCCTGTTTTCTTTCGCGAAGACGAAGTTGATGGTTGGTGATTTATAGATTGACTATTGCCACTTCATCTGACACTTCATTCAGCTGAACAACCGTGTTCGGTGATGGACAGGCATGCACAAGTGGTGTAGAATTATCCTTGTAGTTACTGAAAATCTCTCGTATTTTGCTTGAGTTCTCTGAGTAGTAGAGAAGTGGGTTCTTTGACTCCCCCTAAGGCGAGCGGCGCTTATCCAACTCGTTTGAGTCCCTTTGCGAATGTAATTAGCTGTGCCTC
>CAIJWX010000088.1:0-33492 GCA_903824535.1 uncultured Actinomycetes bacterium
CGCTTCCATTGATTCGTTGATTCGTGCGCGTGGTGGTGGCGTAACTTTTGGATCTTGACTGCGGTAGTCACCACTAGGCATCATTTCAAGGCACTGACGAACAATGCGGATTGATTCACGAATCTCATTAAGACGAATTGCGTATCGGTCAAAGTTGTCACCGTAGGTTCCAACGATCACGTCAAAATCAACCTTGTCGTACGCGAGGTATGGCATGGTGCGACGTAGGTCCCATGCAACACCAGTTGAACGAAGAAGTGGTCCGGTTACACCAAGGGCCAGCGCTTCTTCTGCGCTAATTGGAGCAACCCCAACCATGCGCTGGCGGAAAATTGGTTGACCAGTGAGAAGTGTGTCGTACTCAAATGTTCTGGCGTAAATCGTGTCGCAGATCACTTGAACGTCATCTTGCCATCCGTCAGGTAGGTCAGCAGCAACACCGCCGGGACGAACGTAGTTGAGGTTCATTCGAAGTCCAGCAGTTTTCTCAAAGAAGGCTAGAACTAATTCTCGTTCACGAAGACCGTAAATCATCATGGATGTCGAACCAACATCCATTCCGTTTGTAGCCATCCACACCAAGTGTGAAGAAATACGGTTCAACTCACTCATCATCATTCGAATCCAAGTGGCGCGTTCTGGGACTTCAATACCGAGCAACTTCTCAACGGCCATTGAATACGAGAGTTCATTAATGACAGGACTTAAGTAGTCCATACGAGTTACGTTGGTGCCGCCTTGGACGTAGCTGAGTGCTTCGCCAGTCTTTTCCATTCCAGTGTGAAGGTAACCAATGACTGTCTTAGAGCGAAGGACGAATTCACCATCGAGTTCCAGCATGATGCGAAGAACACCGTGTGTTGATGGGTGGCTTGGACCCATATTGATGATCATTGTTTCGTCATCGCTTCGGTCAAAGTCAACCGAATTCGGATCAAGTGTTAATCCATCAATTCGAAGAACTGAACCAAGTTCACGGCCAAGTTCATCTTTTGAAGTTGACTCACGGCGCTTAAGTTCCTGAGCACCTTCAGATGTATCTGCGACAAGAAGTTCAATACGCTCGGCGGTACGAATAGTTGTATCGGTCATCGTGGCCCCGGGGCTTGCTTGAACTGAACAGGGACTTTTCCAATGCCGTAGTCCTTGCGAAGTGGGTGTCCTTCCCAGTCCTCAGGCATCAAGATTCTGGTTAGCTCTGGGTGATCAGTAAAAATAATTCCGAAGAAGTCAAAGGCTTCGCGTTCCATTGCTTCAGTTCCCGGGTACAAAGAAAACAATGACGCAACTTCTGCATGGTCATTTCCAACTTGAACACGAATACGAACACGCTGCTTCTTTGAGAGACTAAGCAAGTTAACAACAACTTCGAAACGGGTTCCGATAACACCTTCAGGTAGCGCGCGATCAAAGTACTCAAGGTAGTCAACACCACAAAGGTCAACACACATTTCGAAGCCATCATTTTTAAATGACTCCACAAGTTTGAAATATTGACTTGGTGTTGGGAAGCATGCAATATCAGTTGCCATTGCTTCGCTCGTGATCACATCAGATGGTGCTGTCGCTGCAAGAGAAATCACTTCGGAGTTCCAATTCGTACAGCAACAGGAATATCTGGTGTCCACAAGTTATTTGATTCGTCAATGTGCGTAGGTCGACCTTCAGCACGGCGCTTCATAATTTCGCCAGTGCGAATTTGTTCGTGAAGCGTAAGAATTGCGTGCATCAGTGTTTCAGGGCTTGGTGGGCAACCTGGCGCATACACGTCAACAGGGACAATTTGGTCAACACCTTGGACGATTGCGTAGTTATTAAATAGCCCACCGGTTGATGCACAAACACCCATTGAGATGACCCACTTTGGTTCCATCATTTGGTCGTACACCTGTCGAAGCACTGGTGCCATTTTTTGTGAAACTCGACCAGCAACAATCATGAGGTCAGCTTGGCGTGGAGAGTTTCTAAAAACTTCCATTCCAAAACGCGAAAGGTCGAAGTCAGCCGCACCGGCAGCCATCATTTCAATTGCGCAGCAAGCAAGCCCAAACGATGCCGGCCACACTGATGCACGACGAGCCCATCGAACTAAATCTTCAATTTGGCCCGTCAAAAAATTGTGTTGAAGATCTTCGAGTGCCATAACTTACGCTGCTTGTCCTGAATCTGCGCCAATGCGCACGATTGTCGATGCGCTAGTTCGAGCTGGCATACCTTTTGCAAGGTGCTTAACCGGTCCCCAAGACAGCGCACCCTCGCTCACAAGAAAAAGCAGTGCGCCGAAAACAGTTACTGAAAACACCAGTACTTCAATGAGCCCAAAAGCGCCTAACTGTCTGAATACGACAGCAAATGGGTACATGAAAACAACTTCAATATCGAAAATTACGAAAATCATCGCAACTAAGTAGAAGCGAACGGGGAATCTCTGAGGTTGTTCAAACTCAGGCACAATGCCGCATTCATATGGTGCGAGTTTTGCGTCCGAAGGTCGCTTGTGCGGGGCCAGAAGTGCCGAAGCAACAAATGACCCTGAGGCAAACAATGCTCCAAGAATAAGGAGTCCCAGAAGGGGGAGATACTGGTCCACGGGTAATTGTCTATCAGATTTTGGACCCCTATTTTTGTTCCTCCCAGAAGTCTGGCCCCATCTGGCCGGTGGGGTGACTCGAATCAGGCAATAGGCTTCTTGCGTGACAACACTCGCTGAAATAAACCAAAAATCAATTACCTTCGACGTTGTAATCGTCGGCGGTGGGCCAAGCGGCTCATCGTGCGCATACTGGCTTGCTGAAGCTGGGTGGTCAGTCTGTCTTATTGAAAAAAAACACTTCCCTCGTGAAAAGACCTGTGGTGATGGACTCACCCCAAGATCAGTTCACCAGCTCGCCGAGATGGGTCTCGAGCCAGAAGTTGCAAAGAACGGACACAAGTACAACGGACTTCGCGCATTCGGTTTTGGTGCCTCGCTCGAAATGAACTGGCCTACACACCCAGTATTTCCAAACTATGGCTACACAATTACTCGCTTCAACCTTGACGGTCTCGTCGCCGAACACGCACAGCACCATGGTGCAGTTTTGCTAAACGGCGTTGAAGCACTTTCATTGCTTGAACCAAGTGAATCAATAAGTGGTGGGCTTCGTGGAGCAAAGGGTGTTGTTGTTAAGGACAAAGAATCTGGCACCACTGCAGAAATTCGTGGCCGCTACGTCGTTGTAGGTGATGGTCAAAACTCTCGAATTGGTCGTGAACTTGGAACGACACGAAACAAAGAATGGCCAATGGGCATGGCACTACGCGGGTATTACACGAGTGAGCGACACGCCGAGCCTTGGATTGATTCACACCTAGACATCCGTGACCCAGAAGGAAATGTTGTTCCTGGTTACGGCTGGATCTTCCCTCTTGGCGATGGCCGCGTAAATGTTGGTGTTGGGCTGCTCTCGACTGGTGGTGCTTGGAAGGGTGTTAACACCACCAAGTTGCAGGAATACTTCGTCGCGCAAACAGCCGATGCATGGGGGCTCAACGATGAGTCGTGCTGCGGACCAGCAACTGGTGGGCGACTTCCAATGGGTCTTGCGATAGGGCCACACTTTGGAAGCAACACGCTAACAATCGGAGACGCCGCAGGAACTGTCAATCCATTTAATGGTGAAGGCATTGCGTACGGTTACGAAACTGGTCGACTTGCGGCTGGGGTGATTGGAGAAGCACTCAGCTCAAACGATTCATCTGCGCTCCGTCTCTACGACGAACGACTTGATGCTGCGTACGCTGACTATTACAAAGTTGCACGGGCATTCGTCCGAATTATTTCTGAGCCAAAAATTCTTAGCGCCTGCGTAGGCCTTGGTCTTCGTGTTGAACCACTAATGACACAGCTACTAGACATCATGGCGAACTTGATGCGCAACGACCAAAAGGGTCCTAGTGAAATTGGTTTCAGAGCTCTCGTGCGACTTGCTGATGCAATTCCTGAAAAGGCATATGACCTCTTACTTGGAGACCTAAAATCTGCTGATTAACCGGCGTGGATGCCTTTTAAACAGTTCGATTAACCTTAGAAAATGAAAATTTTGCAAGCCTGCCCCCAGGTCTCAGCATGATCCCTACATTCGTCATATTCCTTCGCGAGGGCATCGAAGCTTCGATGATTGTGGCAATTCTTTTGTCGTACCTGAACCAGATAAACAAGCGCGAACATTTCCGTGATGTCTTTCTTGGAGTTGGGGCAGCTTTTGTTCTGATTCTTGGTGGCGGTATTGCTGCGTACATTGCAATTAGTGATTACAAAAATTCGAACTTTAAAACATACTTTGAAACAGCCACCTATCTACTTGCCGCAGGCGTTCTGACCGGAATGACATTTTGGATGCATAAGCATGCTCGAACAATGACCAAAGAACTCCAGGCCCGTAGCGACGTCGCTCTCACCAAAGGCACGAGATGGGGCCTTGGCATACTTTCATTCCAGTCAGTAGGTCGAGAAGGACTTGAAACAATGGTGTTTACCTTGGCCATTGTTTTTGCGAGTTCGAATCAGTCTCCAACACCACTTCATGGGAAGCTACTTCTTCTAGGGGCAGCTCTTGGGCTACTAACATCACTTGCCATCGCTTTTGGAATTTACAAATTAGGAATGAAGCTGAACTTCAAACGCTTCTTCCAGATTGTTGGCGTGGTGCTGATGTTTTTCGCAGCCGCACTTCTCGCAGGTGCCGTTCAAAATATGCAGTCGCTCAACTGGTTGCGATTTGGCACCCATGTGCTTTGGAACAGTAGTGGCGCGCTTAACGAAAGCTCAACCATAGGAAATATTCTGCACGCGTTCATTGGATACGCAGATAAACCAACAGTCTTGCAATTTATTGTTTGGGCTGGCTACCTCGTAATCAGCATTACTGCGTTTATCCGTTATGGACGAAAAGGCATTAAAACTACACAGTCCTTGAAGTAGTCGACGAAGCTCGAGAGAGCAATGTATTCACTAGATTTTCGTAGAAAAACTTTGCTTCTGCCCAGTTTGCAACAATGCCCCCAAGTGTCACTTCGTAATGCCCACTCGCGATTACAGCAATGGCCAGGGTGAGCTTGGAGCTAACTGTTGGAAGTGAAATGCTTTCAATCCCACCACGCACCCATCCATTCACAAACGTATGTGGAGCCCAATTAGAACCAGCTGGACGAATAACTTTTGAGCCAAGAAGTGACGAAAGAAGTATCGATTGATTAGCGCCAACGAAGCAGCTCCCAAAATTAGGGAGCGACATCTCTTTTCGGTCACGTTTCACCATTGAGGTGTTTTCGTAGTACTGAGTTATTGAAGCAACCTCGAGTCCGCCAAACGAAGTATCCGAGTACACCTTGGAGGCGACTTGATACTTAGGCATCTGACCCGCTAATCCAAAGACTCGGTCTTTGGTATTTGAAACACCCATGCAGTCTTGGAACTTTGACTCGATTGCGAACCAAGCAGATGCTTTGGGAGCTTGAGTTGTTGTTGTCGTTGGAACCACAACATTGTCAGAGCTGAACAGATATGAAAGCACTGACGACTGCGCAACAGAAGAACCGCTTGGTAAATCTTTAAGCGTTAAGTTCACCGCTTTGGTATCTTCAATTACTGAAAGTTGTGCAGCTCCATTATTGAAATGTGCGCTAATGGTGCCAGCAAATGACGCTGCAACAACAATTACAACAGTAGCCATCACGCCGAAATGGCGTTTGCGACGAATTATTCTTCCGCCATGTTCGCTTATGACTTCACGAAGTGCATCAATATCTTTGACTGAGCCAGTTCTCCAGCAATAGCGAACTGAAGCAATAGTCGCAAACAAAGCAGCTCTTCGCTGAAAGCGGATCAATTGAATATTGGACATCTCTGTCCACGGTATTTGCCAAGCAACAACTGGGTCACCAGCGAGTTGTGTAATTCCTGTCTCGTCAAATAAGAGTGTTACTGGAGCTGTTGGCCCGTTTGGAACAAAACTCGGGCGAACCATCCATCCTTCACTTCGAAGCGCTGTACCCATATGTCTTACATCACCGAATTATCGGTTCAACTCCTCGGCAATTTCGCGTGCGAAATACGTAAGTATGAAGTCAGCGCCAGCCCGACGAATCGCAGTTAACTGTTCGATCGCAACTGCTGTTCCATCGATCCATCCATTAGCTGCGGCGGCTTTGATCATTGAGTATTCACCGCTCACGTGATATGCGCACAGTGGGACATCTAGTTCTCTGCGCAGATCACTAAGAACGTCAAGGTAGGTCATTGCTGGCTTCACCATCACAATGTCCGCTCCTTGTTCAACATCTTGTCGAGCTTCACGAAGTGATTCACGTCGGTTGCGATAGTCCTGTTGATATGAACGTCGATTACCGCCATCAGCAATTTCAACACCTACAGCTTCACGAAATGGCCCGTAAAGTCCGCTGGCATATTTTGCGGCATACGCAAGGATTACTACGTCGCTAAAACCCGCCGCATCTAGAGCAGATCTAATGGCACCGACTTGTCCATCCATCATGCCGCTTGGCGCAACAACATGTGCTCCAGCTTGTGCTTGTGCAACTGCAACTTTTGCGTACAACTCGAGTGTTAAATCATTATCAATAGTTCCGTCGTCCTTAAGAACACCGCAGTGGCCATGTGTTGTGTATTCATCAAGACAGAGATCAGCCATGATAACAATTTCATTATTGAATTCAGCTCGCAGAGAGCGCAGAGCAACTTGGCAGATTCCATTTGAATCGAATGCGCCACTACCCTGCTCATCTTTTGAAGCTGGAACGCCAAACAAAATAATGCTTGTTACCCCTGCACGTTTAATCGCTCGTACTTCTTCATGAAGCGACTCGAGGGTGTGTTGGAACTGTCCCGGAAGAGAAACAATCGGCTTAGGCGCGTTGATTCCTTCAGCAACAAAAAGTGGCGCGACGAAGTCTGCAGGGCTCAATCTTGTTTCAGAAACAAGTTCTCGCATTGCAGCGGTGCTGCGCAGACGGCGTGGACGTTCGGTAGGAAACACATCACTAGCCTATTAGCCCTGGAGAACGCGCTTTTTAGTGCGCAATTAGCGCAGAATTTCTAGCATTGGTGTGAGTGACTTGCCCCAGCCAATTTTTACGCGGTTATGGTCAACGCGGATTTCTGAAGCAGTTATTTCTCCTGAAGCAATCACCCAAGCATCATCTCTAACGAGGTCTCTTGCAACCTTCCAAGCCGATGGCGCACCAATAATTACAACATCTGCACTTGCGAGTTCGTCTTGCTGCTCTTGATCTAATGCAGCACCAACTGTTTCGTAACACCAAACACGATCAGCCACGATATTTCTTTTACTCAGTTCATCACTAAGTTCATGGCGCATTTCTTTCGCTCCAATAATGAGTACTGGACCAGCCGTTATGTGATTAGCGAGTTCAAATGACATTGCTGAAGCCTCAGTGTGCACTTCATTTCCTGTTTTAGCAATAGCACGAGATGTAGAAGATCCAACACTGAATATTTTTACGTCGTTTGTGCACTTGGCAACCGCTAAAGAAACATACTTTGCACTTCGTGCACTTGTCACAACTAACGCAACATAGTTGCAGCAGCTTTCTAAGTCTTTCAACTCACCAATGAAAGACTGTTCGTCACGGTAACTTGTAGTTGTAAGTGGAACTTCAACAACTGTTACTCGTTTAGGCATCCATTTACGAAGTTCTTCATTCATTCCAGCTTCGCGTGTGAGAACAACTTTCATTAGTTGCTTTCCCAACCAGGAAGTGACGAGCCATTTTCAGTGTCTCTAAGTTGAATCGCCATCTTCTTGCCGAGCTCTTCAGGATTCTTGCCCACAATGGTTGCACGAACACTTCTCGTTCCATCAATTGCAACCATGACTCCTCGCAGAGAAATTTGACCTTCATCAACAGTTGCATACGCGCCTGCGGGGATTGAGCAACCTGTTCCGAGCTCAGCTAAAAATGCTCGCTCAGCACGTACGCAGTCATACGCAACTGAATCATTCAATTCTGAAAGTACTGCGATTATTTCATTGTCAACTTCTCGAGCTTCAAGCGCAAGCGCACCCTGTCCAACTTGAGGAATGAACCATTCAGTGTCGAGTCTCTCTGCACAGAGCTCTTCTTGACCTAAGCGTTCTAGAGCAGCTGCGGCTGCGACAACTGCGTCAATACCACCAGTGCCTGGCTTACTGAGTCGAGTTGCCATATTTCCACGAAGTTCAACAATTCGAATATCAGGACGGCGTTCTAATAGCAACGCAGCTCTACGTGGAGATCCTGTTGCAACTGTTGCTCCTGGACCAAGACCCGCTAATGATTTACCAACTAGAACATCTGCTGCATCTTTGCGTTCAGGAACACACGCAAGTGTTAAACCTTCTGGGCTAATGCTTGGAAGATCTTTTGCACTGTGAACGGCAATATCTGCCTCACCTCGAAGTAGCGCAGTTTGAATCTCAACCGCGAAAATACCTCTTCCGCCAAGTGACACAAGCGAAGCACTGGTATCTTTGTCCCCTGAAGTTTCAACAAGAATTAGTTCACTCTCACGACCTGAATCACGAAGTTTTTTTTGAACGAGTTCAGCCTGAATGAGGGCCAACGGAGAACGGCGAGTGGCCAAACGAAGTGGTTTCACGTTACGAGCTCCGAGGTGTTGTTACTGCAGCAATTCCAAGTGAGTGAAGTAACCCACCACCAAGCGGACCAGTTCCGTTGTTGAGGTGATACATCAAGATTTGAAGTTCGATTGAGAAATCTACATAGTGCACGGCGCAGCCCAGTGGCACATTAATTACCTGTGGCGCGAAGTTGAGGATCGCTTTGATGCCAGCTTTAACAAAAAGGTCAGCCACTTCTTGTGCTGCTGAACCGGGTGTAGTGATTACCCCGACCGTTGCACTAACCATTGGATCTTTCATTGACTTAACTTGCTGGCCGGCAACGTACGTGCCAATCATCTCTGGAGATGAGTCGTAGATCCCAACAAGATTTGCTCCACGAGTGAGAAAGTTTGATGAGTTCACAAGTGCGTGACCTAAATTTCCCATTCCAACAACCACTACGTCGTAACTGATGTGATGTCCAAGTGCTTCAGCAATACGTTCAATTAATACCTGAACGTCGTAACCAGCACCTCTTGTGCCGAGTGAACCAAGCCCCGCCAGGTCACGGCGAACTGTTGTTGCAGTTACACCCGCGAGTTGACCAATTTGCTCAGAATCAATGCGCTGAAGTCCGCGATTACGCCACCCTTCGGCGATGCGTTGATACACAGGGAGTCTCGAAATTGTTGGCTCAGAGAGTTTTTTATTTCTGAGACGGGGTGTTGCCATTTTTCTATCCAACCGCCGTAGCGATTAGCGACCTAACTGACGGCTGCGTTCAGCGGCAGCAGATACTGCCTCTAAGAATGCTGCTCGTACGGCACGGCTTTCAAGAATTCGTAGTCCAGCTGCAGTAGTGCCGCCAGGTGATGTGACTTGAGCTCGAAGATCAGCTGGGTTCTCGCCTGACTGCTTCAGAAGTTCTGCAGAACCGAGGAATGAGTCGATAACCATTTGCTTTGACATCTCGTGAGATAAACCTTGGTGAACTCCGGCGTCAATGAGCGCTTCGACGACAAGAAACAAGTACGCCGGCATAGGACCTGAGTGTCCAGTTACTGCATCGAGATTTTTTTCAGTTACGCGAAACACTGAACCAACTGCACCCATAACTGATTCAGCCCAGTCAAGATCTTCTTTGGTTACGTGTGCGCCACCAGCAATTGCAGTGACACCTTTTCGAACGAGTACTGGAGTATTCGGCATTGATCTAATAACTGCAACTGGTCCAGGCATAACTGCTTCAATGCGTGCAGTTGAAAGTCCTGCGACAACTGAAAGAAGTCGCATTGTTCCAACGGTTCCACACACTCGTGCTGCAGCTTCGGCGTGGTCAGGCTTTACACAAAGTACGACACCAGTTTTTGGACCAACTTGGTCTAGTTCCATTGATGCGTGAACATCAACCCCTGGGAATCGCTTCTTTAATGCCTCACGACTCTCACTGGAGCTTTCAATAATTGCGAGTTCATTCTTCGCGCAGTACTGCGCAGCAAGAAGTCCCTCAGCAAGAGCTGACCCCATGCGACCGCCGCCAACGATTATTAGTTGATATGCCATATATAAAGGCTACAAGGCGCTCGACTAGTTCTTTTTCCGGCGTCGATAAAGCCCCGGAAAGGCCATAGTCATTGCGGTTGGGAAGATTTCATCAACGTAGGTAATTGTCGCGCCAACGAGTTCATCAAGTCTTTCAATAGTGAGCTCGCCTATTGGAATTTGGGTCATCAAGTAGACGCCATCTTCTGGACCTAGGGCAATGTGGACACCACGTATCTCCGCATTTTTTACAAGTGCGAATCTGAACACATCTTCTTTGTTCGATTCAGGTGCTGGCATAATTTCTGTTTCGACATGAACAGTTCGCTGACGAAGTGTGAGCCAGAGTGCAATCGTGTCTTTTTCATCTCCGCTGAGGCGAATCAACCACCGGTATTGACCGCGATCGTCTGGATGTGTCGCATGCTCAACAACAACGTTAGAACCGCTACTTCTCCATGCGTCAGCCCACCCAGTAATAGTGCGGTCGAGAACTTCCAGTGAGTCGCTTCCGCCAATAGGTGTGGCCATAATTAGCAGCGTAAAAGACTCGTACGAGCAATTTCTTCAGTGAGAAATGCAAGCGACTGTGCAGCGCTGCGCCAGGTGTACTTACGAGCAAGGAGAACTGCACTCGATGACATCTTCATCACGTCTTCAGTGCTTGTTGCCTTCGCAACGTAGTCTGCCCACACTTTGGGGTCACGAGAATCAATTAAGAAACCATTTTCTCCTGGTTCAATCAATGTTTTAAGTCCACCAACATTGCTTGCAACAACAGGTGTGCCACACGCCGACGACTCTAAGGCCACGAGACCAAAACTCTCAGCGCGAGAAGGAACAAGCGTCACGTCTGCAGCCCTCATCCAAGATGAGAGAAGTTGATGCGACTGGGGAGCTACAAACATCACGTTGCCAATGACACCCGCTTCGCTTACGCGGTTATGTAGTTCATTTAGCGCAAGCTTTCCGTCTGGTCCTGAAGGGCCACCAATGATTGCGAGCATGGCATTTTCACCACGGTTGCGCATCTCAATAAGTGTTTCGAGTGCAAGGTCAACACCCTTTAGCGCTTGAAGGCGGCCAACGAAGAGCAGCAGCGTCGCATCTGAATCAATCCCAAGTGCGCGACGTGCTTGAGGTTTGTGGCCTGGTGAGAAGAATGCGTGTTCAACACCGAGTGGTACTACGTGCACGCGAGATGGGTCTGCGTTATAGAAACGAACAATTTGTTCGGCCTCAACATCACATGATGCGAGTACCGCATCAGCACAAGCGAAGATCGAAGCTTCTTGAGCAGCACGCTCTTCAGATTCACCTTCAAATGTTTCAGCCTTAACTCGCTCAAGCGTGTGAAAAGTCATGATGAGTGGAATATTCATTTCATGCTTTAAGCGGTGACCGCTTAAACCACTAAGCCAGTAGTTTGCGTGAATAGCATCAGGGATTTCAGAAGTCCTAAATATCTCTGCAACGTTGTCAGTGAACTCATCAACGAAGAGTGGGAGTTCATTGCGTTCAAGAACACTTGCTGGACCGGCGCTGATGTTATGAACACGAAATCCAGGCTCAACATTGATGGTGTCTGGAGCGAACGGGTTGTCACGTCGGGTGTACACATCAACTTCGTTTCCAAGTCGTGCTAGTGCGCTTGAGAGTTCACGGACGTACACATTCATTCCACCGCCGTCACCCGTGCCGGGTTGAGCTAGTGGAGAGGTGTGATACGAGATAACGGCGAGACGTGCCATGGCTAAAGCCTACCTGTTTGGTCAACAATTGACCAAGGGAATTATTTATGCCTAGATCCAACGATTAACCAAGAGACATCACGAGATGGCACTAGGCCAAATGACCTTGAATCAGTCGAGAAGTCAGCATTGTCGCCTCGTAGGTCAAGTTGCGACCCAAGGATGGCCACGCACCTTTTTAGAAGGAAACGTTCGTGATTTGCAGGGTCATGCACTACAACGACATCTCCTACTCGTACTTTTCTCCAGCGTCTCACTGCAGTGAGCCTCTCACCGGGCAGGTAGGTCGGCACCATTGAGGAACCCTCAACGCTGACCCGTCGGATAAAGATCTCCATGAGAGATGCCATAGCCTGAACGCTACCCGAGAAGGATGGCTAACCTGCGGGTAGAGAAATTGGCCAAAATAACTGGCCGCTAAAACGAAAGGCGAAGCTATGACGCTTCTTTCAAAAATTAATGCGATGCTTGATGCCACAACTACACCTCTTGTAGTTCACGCTCACTGTGACCTACCTTGTGGTGTCTACGACCCAGCACAAGCCAAGCTTGACGCACAGTCAGTTAAGGCCTGCATGGAAAAGTATGCAGCATCAAGTGACACTGACTTCAAGGTTCGTTCAGTAATCATCAAAGAAGAGCGCTGTGAAGCAGTGAAGCACCATCTATGGGTTCTTTGGACTGACTACTTCAAGCCAGAACACCTCGCGGCTCACCCAAACCTTCACGACCTTTTCTGGAAGGCAACCAAGTCTGCTGGTGACGCTAAGAAGACTCAGGATGTTGCAGTTGCCGATCGCCTGCTTGCAGAGATTGACCAGATCGCAGAAATCTTCTGGGCAACCAAGAAGTAATTCATCCTTTAACAAAGAATCCCGGTGGCTACGCCACCGGGATTCTTGCTTTTAAAAGAAGAGTTACATGAGTTCGGGATGTGCTGGGCAGTTAGCCAGCAATGGATTTCCAACGAGATCTGACTCAGCTATAGGCGTATTGCAGACTTGGCAGGCCCGGTATGTGCCAACTCGCAGTCTTTCAAGTGCGCGGTCGACATCGTTAAGCGTGGTTTCGATTGCAGAAACACTCTCATTGTTGAATTCAGACATAGACAAAACTTACTCTTTTCGGCGGTGGTCTCGCTAACAACTACGATAGAACGCTCAGGGCCGCTAGCTCATCGGGTAGAGCAGAGGACTTTTAATCCTAAGGTGCCGGGATCGAGACCCGGGCGGCCCACCAATCAGACGAAGTGTTGTTCGCTTCGCTGCGAGGAAACATTGCGGTAGACCCAAATGCAGGCAACTGCACAGGTCACCGCAAATATTTCTGCGGTCCAAGGAACAGCACCGTATCCAAATTGAGAAACCATGATGCTCTCGAGTCCTGGTCCTGCTGCCCCACCAGCCATGGTTAGGGCGAGAAGTATTGCAACTCCATTTTCAGATTCAGTACTCCAATTGTTGAACCATGAAAGAGTCATTGGAAACATGACCGACATTGCGAATCCAGATAGTGGATAAACAAATGCGCCTAGTGCTCGAAATGACGCAAACGGAATCACGACACAACAAGCAACGATTCCAATGATTGCCAGCATGCCCTCTCCAAAGCGTCGACTCAATCTCGGGCCAAGAAGACGGCCAATCGCGATTCCACCCCAAAATCCAGCCGTAGAGATCTGACCCCAGAGCGGTGAGAATTTCCAGTGCGACAGTTGAGGCGCAGCCCATCCAGCGACACATGTTTCAAGAGCAACGTAGAGAAAAATAATGAGGGCAAAAAAACTCAATAGCTTCGCCGAAGGCTTACTCATCTTCAATGAGAGAACTCTCTCTTTCGAGTGAGGAGAAACAATTGTTTGCACTGGATAGATAAGTAGTACTGCACAAATCCCTGCTCCAAAAAAGAATTGATGAAAATATTTTGCGCCTACTACCGCAACAACAAGTGGTGCAATGACCGAACCAATCCCCCACCCTGAGCCAATAACGCTTAATTGAAATGTTCGCTTCTCAGGGAGACTTCGTGACACGAGTGAATACACCGCAAAGTCAACAGCCCCGTAGCCAACGCCAGTGAGAAATGCTGCGCTTAAAAAGAGGGTCCAAGTTGGAGCCAGCGCTAATGCGAGTAACCCAATGCCCAAGATGGCAATTGAGGCCATCAGAGCTATGCGACCTGAATAGTTGCGAAGTAGAAAAAAGGTAACAAAGACCCCGACAATTCCACCAATGAAATTAACCGTTAATGAATTACCAGCAGTTGGAATTGAAATCGAAAAACGAGACGCAATGTCATTTAGAAATGTGCCATAGACGGCAGAAACGCCTCCGTCAAGGGCCAGCGTTAAGAGCGCTCCAATAAATGCAACGCGCGGGAAAAGTACGTATTCAGTGTCTTGGTTGATAGACCAACGCTAGCAACCAAGACACTGAAACGAAGAACTACTTAGTCCTTTGGACCACCAGCAACGTACAAAACCTGTCCTGTTACGTAACCTGATCGCTCGTCACAGTAGAACGAAACGGCATTTGCAATGTCTTCTGGGTATCCAACACGAGCGACTGGAGTCTGGTTTGCAACTGCCTTTACGAAGTCGTCGAATCCAATTCCCATGCGGTCAGCAGTGGCCTGCGTCATTGCGGTAACAATGAATCCAGGGGCGATCGCGTTAACAGTAACGCCGTACTTACCTAGCTCAATTGCAAGAGTTTTAGTGAATCCCTGAAGACCAGCCTTCGCTGCTGAGTAGTTTGCCTGTCCACGGTTTCCAAGTGCTGAAGTACTTGACATGTTCACAATTCGACCAAAACCTGATTCGGTCATGAATCGCTGGCAAGCCTTTGACATGAGGAACGCTCCCTGAAGGTGCACTGCCATAACTGTCTGCCAGTCTGACAAGCTCATCTTGAACATCATGTTGTCGCGAAGTACTCCTGCGTTGTTTACAAGAACGACTGGAGGGCCGAGCTTTTCTGCGACAGCAGCAACAGCAGCTTCGACGCTCTCTTCGCTTGCAACATCAACACCAACTGCGAGTCCACGGCGGCCAGTTGCGTTAACTGCATCAACTGTCTCAGCACATGCTGCGGCGTCTAGGTCAAGTACTGCAACGTCATAACCATCTTGGGCTAGACGAATAGCGGTAGCTGCACCAATTCCGCGGGCAGCTCCGGTAACTACGGCGACTCGTGTTGACATTATTCCTCCATACTCAAGCGTTACTCATTTTGAGTAACTGCAGATTTTTGCTACTTCGTAACCTCGAAAGATTAACGGAGTGCCACGTTGGGCGCGAACTGGCTACATTCCCAGTCGTTCCTTGATGTCTACAGGGACAAAGTTGTTTTCGGTCGTGGTCTCAGCTTCCACAAGTTCAACGAGGCGGTCGGAAACTTCAACAGGGTTCATCTGGTCAGTAACTGTGAATTGACCAACCATTTTGAATAAATCTTCTGCTGCCTTGTTAAGTGACGTGTCACCGAACCATTCCCACATTGAATCAACCATGCGGTCATTAAATCCTGTGGCGTATGGTCCAGGATTAATGATCGTTACGTCAATACCAAGTGGTGCAACTTCCATTCGCATGGCTTTACCCATTGCTTCTAGAGCGTGCTTAGTCATTGAATAAGGGCCAAAGGCTGGCGCGCTGAATACTCCTGCAATCGAAGACATGATGATTACTCGACCACTCTTGCGCGGGACCATGTCCTTTAGAACTTCTTGGGTAATAGCCATGGTGCCGAAAACATTTACTTCAAAGAGGTGGCGGAGTCGGTCCATAGGAATATCTGCGATTGGACCAGTTTGTCCGGCGCCAGCATTATTGATGAGAACATCAATTTCAAAGTCATGAACTTTTTTGACATCAGCTGAAGTGATGTCAAGTTTTATAACAGTCAGCTGAGGCGCTTCTGCTTTTAATTCACTCGCCTGTTGTTCTGTTTCAGTTGTTGCAATCACATGGTGTCCGCGTTCAGCTAGCGCTAACGCCGCTAGCTTTCCAAAGCCTGAACCTGCGCCGGTTATAAGTACGTTTTTGCTCATTGCCGGAGTATAGATTCTCACAGCAGATTGAGCACTTACTAGTTCCTTCGCGCCCCACGAGCAGGCGCCAAGATGACGAGCGATAAATAGGTGACGATTGCAATTGCGAGATGCATCCACACCAGGACAAATACTGCAGCACCCGGTTGGCCAAGAATCCAAATTACGAGATCTGGCAGGAGCAGCACAATTGTCACCGCAAACGCCAAACGAAGAAACAGCCATTTTGGTTGTGAAGTAATCCGAGTAACTACTGGCCATCCTGCGCATGCACCAAGTACTCCAATGATGGTGAGCTTGGCGTAGCTCATGAATTGAAAGTGTTCGTAGCCAACAGTTTTTGGATAAACAGTTTGGCCAATCTTTACAAGAATTGCATCAAGAATTAGTGAGCCAATAACTGCAGTAATTGTTGCGAAGATGACTTCGTATGTTGAAGGCTGACGATGAGGTCGAAAGTCAATATGAAATTTTTCAAGCCAGGGCTGAAGAATTTCTGGGAAGTTTTCTTGTCGCAAGTTCATGAGATGCCTTCAGTCGACTGATACAAACATTTTAGTTCGTGAAATGTGAACTTCTAGATTCCCTCAGTCACAACGTCTTCAAGAATGGTTCTTAGCTGACGACCCATTTCACGTGGGTTACCTGAGATCTCTCCAAGTACGTCACCTTCAACTTCAATGTCATCTCCAGGTTGATACAAGGACACTCTCATGCCCTTACCGGCACGAACGGCAGTAATAGTCCACGGCAGTCCATCAACCCCGGAGTCTTTGGTGGCCACGATTTGTCCCGATGAGCCAAGCCCAATGCTCCACTCAGGTGAGCGAGCAGCATCGATGACACGTTGGATTTCAGAGTTGCTAGAAAAGTTTGCGATACCAACACCCTAGGTGGTGGCTGTCACAAAATGGCTCAGCCCTTGTAGCGAGCGATTGAAGCATCGAGTTCAGCGAGTGCTTCTTTACGACCAACGTAGTTTTCTACCTTGACCCACTTGCCTTCATCGAGGTCCTTATAGACAGTGAAGAAGTGACTGATCTTGTCGAGTGTTGCCTTTGGAACATCAGTGATGTCCTTGGCCGACTTCCACGCTGGGTCATAGTCAGGCACACAGATGAGCTTTGCGTCTTCACCCTTTTCATCAGACATGATGCACATCCCAAGAATTCTTGATTTAATCAGACATCCAGGAAACGTTGGGTACTCACTCAACACCAATGCGTCAAGTGGGTCTCCGTCGCCACCGAGGGTGTCAGGGATGAAACCATATTCTGCGGGGTAGCCCATTGACACAATGAGGTGTCGGTCAAGCATGATTGTGTTTGTCTCATGATCGAACTCGTATTTGTTCTGTGATCCACGCGGAATTTCAACGATGACATTAACTGTGTCCATTATTTAGGAATCCTTATCTATTGCAGAATGCTTTTCTATCGTAGTCAGCCCCGTAGTAATTAGCATGCAAGATACTTATAAAGTCGAATTACCTTAAAAAACTCATTCCTACGCAGGTAATAAACGAATGAATGCTCCTGTTAATTAAGGATTCACAGATCAGGAATCGCTGAAGTTGCTGTTAGTGCGAGTACTCAAGTTCTCGCAATCGAACGAATCAAAAATGACGTTATCTTTAGAAAGCTCAAATAAAAGAAGCTTTCATGCGCACCCCCGCAGGTGTTTCGAGAAGAATATGCAATTCTGAGTCATTCTGATCAGCTAGTCGAGTAGGATTTGTTGATTAAGAGTAGAAATTACTTACAATCATTGAATGCGTTAAAGCCCTTGTAGTTGCTCAAAATATATGCATAGTTTAAAGGTCTTTACATCGACTTACCGCTTTTGTATTCATGTATACCACTAGCGAAATTATTGGCAAAAATTGTGTCAAGGTCTTTAAATTTCAGAAAACTAAATATTGAGTGCAAACATAAATTCTAAATTTCTTATTGCAGCCCTCATTTTTGCTGCTGCAATGGTGTCAGTCATCTCTAGCCTTGGCGCACCCCTCATCAATACTGTTGCAGCTTCGAACAAAATTCCACTCAGCACAGCTCAATGGATACTGACAGCGACTCTGCTCACCTCAGCAATAGCTACACCAATCATGGGACGGCTCGCTGATGGGCCAAGACAGCGGCGTGTTGTGCTCGCTGGTTTATCGATTGTCATAATCGGGCTCATAATTTCTGCGCTGTCAAAAAACTTTATGTGGCTGCTGCTTGGGCGCTGCCTACAAGGTGTTGGCATGGGAATAACACCAGTAGTGATGTCGATTGCTCGGAATCAACTCGACGCGCCTACTTCGACTCGTGCCATTGCAACGCTCTCTGTTACAACATCTGCATTCATTGGCCTAGGGTATCCTGCCACTAGTTTTATTACCGAAAAATATAATTACCACGTTGCCTTCTGGTGTGCTGCAGTATTGGTAGCTATTTCGTTTTGTGTCTCGTTGACAGTTATCCCAAAATTTGCCAAACAACCGCGTCGTCGTTTCGACCTAGCTGGGGCAGTGCTTCTTTCCATTGCACTCATTGGAATTCTTACAGTATTAGGCGAGGGCGAAATTTGGGGATGGACTTCAACTCGCTCATTAAGTTTTGGCGTTGGTGGATCATTCCTCATGATTATTTGGATCCTGTACACACTTCGTAAAAAAGATGCCCTTATCAACCTTCATCAGTTGAGCGCACGTCCTGTCATCGCTGTAAATCTATCTGCATTCCTTATCTGTCTTTCCATGTATATGTTCGTTCCATTAATCGTTGAATTCGTTCAAATCCCAAAATCAACTGGTATTGGATTTAGCTCATCAATACTCACTTCAGGTCTACTTTTGGTTCCGCTTTCGGTGACAATGCTGATCTCTAGTAGGTTCATTCCTTTTGTTATGAGGCGTTTTAGCGCACGAGTTGTCATCCCACTTGGCTGTACCGTGTTCGCAATCGCTAGTTTGTACTTTGCTGTAGAACACAGTCATCTTTGGCAAGCATTTCTTGCAAGCAGCATCGCAGGGATCGGAATGGGATTTACATTTGCAGCAATGCCTAGCTACATAGTCAGATCAGTCCCCGGAGAAGAGACAGGTGCCGCTCTTGGTTTGTATCAACTAATTCAAAGAATCGGACTTTCGATCGGAAGTGCAGCCGCAGGGGCAATGTTGGCGCATTTCACTATCCATAAAGAGCCATTCCCATCACTAAGAGGCTTTACAACGATCCTGTATTTGGCCTTTGTCATGCTGATATTGACCGCAATTGCTAGTTATTTCTTACTCGGAGCTAGCAGCGAAGATGCCTCACCCACAAAAGCCGAACAAAGCGTTTTTGAGCCATAGTCGCAACTCTTCTACGCTGTAAGAGTGAAGAACTACATTATGACCCTTCAGTGCAACGATGCTCCGGGCATAGTTCTTGCTGCTAGTTCCGCGATTGTCAACGTCCAAGGCAACATCTTGGAAAATGATCAGTTCACTGATCCCGCTACTGGTCACTTCTGTATGCGAACTCGATTTGAAACCAATGTCACTGACTTTGAAAAAGTCAATAGTGTTTTAAGTGCAGAACTAGCAAAGTTCAATCCAACACTAAAGATTCGTCCAGAAGATCAGCATCGTCGTGCGCTAATAATGGTTTCTAAATTTGACCACTGCCTAAGCGATCTTCTGTATCGTCTTGAGCAGGGTGATATCCCACTCGATATAGCTGCCGTTGTAAGTAATCACCCAGACTGCGAAGCACTCGTTCAGCGATACAACATTCCTTTTCACTACATTCCAGTTACAAGCGAGACTAAGAACGATGCTGAGGATCAGCTGCGTACATTGATTAGCGAGTACCGAATTGATTTTGTAGTTCTCGCTCGTTACATGCAGGTCCTCTCGCCTACACTCTGCGATGAATTAAGTGGACGGGTAATTAATATCCACCACTCTTTCCTTCCAGGCTTCAAAGGAGCAAAGCCGTATCACCAAGCCTACGAACGTGGCGTAAAGCTCATTGGAGCCACCGCACACTTTGTGACCAATCAGCTCGACGAAGGCCCAATAATTGAGCAAGACGTCGTGCGTGTTACTCACTCGCGCACCCCACAAGACATGGTTGCGCTTGGACGAGATATCGAGAGAAGTGTTTTGTCGCGCGCCGTTGACTTAGTTGCTGAAGACCGCGTCGCACTCGTTGGAACACGAACAGTAATTTTCTCTCAGTAGTTACGTAGCTAGATTTCGAACTTTAAATCTGGGGTTGCCATGTCTTGGACTTCTTCTCGATTACAGAATTCTGTTTTTCCGTTGCAAGCACAGTAGCGACTGGACTGTCAGATAGTAATAAACTCGAATTACCGTTAAAACTCATACCTCTGGAGGTTCTGATGGAACGAATTGCTGTTGTTGGATGCGGACTCATGGGATCAGGAATTGCTGAAGTAGCAGCTCGTGCAGGCATCGATGTTCTCGTCATTGAGAGGGACGCTGATGCTATTGCCTCAGGTCACGCACGCATTGAAAAATCACTCTCACGTGCAGTCGTAGCGGGGAAAGTTCCCGAGAGCGAAGCGAATGTGGCTCGTGTAAATCTGAGCTTCACCGACGACTTCTCCAAGTTGAGTGATCGACAAATGGTGATCGAAGCAGTGGCTGAAGATGAAACAATCAAGATCGAAGTTTTTAAAAAACTCGATCAATACGTAACTGACCCCACAGCAATTTTGGCTTCTAACACTTCATCGATCCCAATTATTAAGCTGGCTATGGTCACCAGTCGACCAGAACAAGTTATCGGAATGCACTTCTTTAACCCCGTTCCAGTATTAAAACTTGTTGAGTTGATCTCTTCACTTTTAACAAGCGCAGAAACAACTAAGCGTGTTGAGGAATTTGCAGGCGTGCAATTAAGGAAGCGAGTCATTACTTCACCAGACCGAGCTGGCTTCGTCGTAAATGCTCTCCTTATCCCTTATCTCCTCTCAGCAATCAGAATGCTCGAGTCAGGATTCGCAAGTGCAGAGGACATCGATGTTGGAATGATGGAGGGGTGTGCTCACCCAATGGGACCACTCGCGCTGAGTGACCTCATTGGCCTTGATACAACCCTCGCAGTTGCTGAATCACTCTATGAGGAGTTCAAAGAGTCACACCTCGCACCGCCACCACTACTTTCACGAATGACCCAGGCAGGACTACTAGGACGAAAGAGTGGCCAAGGTTTCTATTCGTACAAAAAGTAACTACGTGACATCACCAGTAGCGCTAATGAAGCGTATTTATATGCACGCTCATCTTTGTCGCAGGAATGCCTAGCTACATCGTGAGAGCAGCCACTGCTTAAGAATCAGGAACGACAAATGAGAATCATGGAGCAAGGCATCGTGCGTGTTACTCCCTTGCGCACCCCACTAGACATGATTGCGCTTGGAACACAAACAGTAATTTTCTCTCAGTAGTTACGTAACTGGATTACGAACTTTAAATCTGGGGTCATCGAATGACTTTGTCTGCATTACTTGAACTAACTGTTCAACTGCGTCATAGACATCGGTGAATCCTAAGTACAGCGGCGTAAAACCGAACCTGCAGATATCTGGATCACGAAAGTCACCAATAACGCCACGCTCAATAAGTGACTGGACGATTGCGTAGCTTTCTACGTGACGAAGCGCAACTTGTGATCCTCGCTTAGCGTGTTCGCGTGGCGTGACAACTTCAAATACGCCAGGGAGCCGTTCTTCAACGAGCGCAATAAAGAGGTCAGTCAAAGCGAGGCTTTTTGCACGAACTTCCTTCATTGATGTTTTATTCCAAATATCCAATGCACCATCGAGCGCGGCGAGCGCAAGGATTGACGGTGACGAGGTAACAAATGCGCGCATTCCAAGCGCCGCTTCGTAGTCAAGTTCAAAATCAAATGGTCGAGCGTGACCTAGCCAGCCCGGGATTGGGTTCTCCAACACGTTCTGCCACTTTTCACGAATGTACATAAACGCTGGAGCTCCAGGGCCACCATTTAGATATTTGTATCCGCATCCAGCTGCGAAGTCGACGTCACAGCCCTCAACATCGAGTGGCACTGCGCCGGTTGAGTGTGCAAAGTCCCACATCATAAGTGCGCCGGCATCGTGAACTTTTTTAGTAATTGCCTTCATATCGAGCATCTCGCCAGATCGAAAATCAACCTGCGTGAACTCAACAAGTGCAACATTATTATTAAGTTCTTGATCAAGTGTGTTTCGGTCAATAGTTCGAACTTCAATAGGTCGACCGGCCCATTTTGCAACGGCTTCAATGACGTAAATGTCTGAATGAAAATTTGCAACGTCAGTGAGCACAATGTTGCGATCTGGTCGAAGTTTTAACGCTCCCCCAACTAACTTGGCAATCGCAAACGTCAACGTATCGGCGACAAGAACTTCATTTGGTTTTGCGCCAATAAGCGGGGCAAGCTTTTGGCCAATCGTTATTGGCGCATCCATCCATCCAGCATTGTTCCAACTACGAACAAGACCATTCGCCCATTCGTTATTAATAACTTCGTTTACTCGTACGCCAACATTTTTTGACACTGGGCCGAGCGAATTTCCGTCGAGGTAAATCTCGCTTGAATTAAGGGTGAACTCACTCCGTAAAGAAGCAAGCTTGTCACTCGCGTCCATTACCTCACAGTCATTACGGCTAATCACAGCACTGACCTCACTTCCCAAAGCACCGGATAGAGGCGCTGGCTAATAGTTGTATCAAGATACGCCATGCCGTCACTTCCGCCAGTTCCCTGTCGACGACCAATTTGTCGCCCAGCCATAACCATGTGTTGGTGACGCCAGCTGGCAATGCGCTGGTCGTGATCGAGCAAGAGCTCAGCTACAGCGTGAAGTGAATTTGTTTCTGCTGTTGTGTGCGATAAATAGATTGCTCGAACGAGATCTAAAATATCTTCGCTACTAGATGCTCCGGTGAGTGTTCGAACAGCGTGCTCAAAGCCACTCCATACATGAGGCACTTCACTCATCTCTTTAAGCCATGCGCGCTGTTCGTCACCGAACAGTTCAAAGTTCAACATTGAGGGTTTGCCGCCACCACTTAGGAATTCAATTGCACGGAATTGAAATGACTGGAACCCAGATGCAGGGTCGAGAGGATCACGGAATGCGAGAAATCCTTCTGGAGACATTGAATCAAGTGCCTGCAAGTGCGCAAGTAGAAGGTCTTCAACAATGATGATTCGTCGCAGATGTGACAGTGCGTTCCACGGTTCACCAGCATGAAGCGCGCTACTGGCACGCTTTAGTTCATCAATGACAACTTTGAACCACAGCTCGTAGGACTGGTGGACAACAATGAACAGAAGTTCGTCGGGTGCGTCATCTGTGAGAGGAACTTGGAGTTTTAGAAGATCGTGAATCTTTAGATACGACGAGTAATCAGTTCCTATGCTCATTTGAGGAACACTACGCCTTTAGCCCTGGGATTGCAGAGCTACCTCGTAAGTGGCTTGTACTTGATTCGGTGCGGAGTGTCAGCGTCAGTGCCGAGGCGCTTTCGACGTTCAGCTTCGTAGTCAGAGAAGTTTCCTTCGAACCAGCGAACTACCGCGTCACCTTCAAAAGCAAGTACGTGAGTAGCGATTCGGTCTAGGAACCAGCGATCGTGACTAATGACGACTGCGCAACCCGGAAAGCCAAGTAGCGCATCTTCGAGGGCGCGAAGAGTGTCCACGTCAAGGTCGTTTGTTGGTTCGTCAAGTAGCAGTACGTTTCCACCGGTGCGAAGTACTTTGGCGAGCTGCACACGGTTTCGTTCACCACCGGAAATCTCGCCAACTTTCTTTTGCTGGTCGCTCCCCTTAAACCCGAAACTAGAAACGTAGGCGCGAGCATGAATTTCACGGCCCCCAACAATCATGTGCTCTAGGCCTTCACTTATTTCATCAAAGACTGTTGCGTCAGCATTCAAATTATCTCTTGACTGGTCAACGTAGGCAAATGAGACTGTCGATCCAATTTCAATGTCGCCAGAGTCTGGCTTTTCTTGGTCCACCATCAGCTTGAACAGTGTGGTCTTTCCTGCACCGTTGGGACCAATCACTCCAACAATTCCACCAGGAGGAAGTAGGAACGACAAGTTCTCAATGAGTAACTTTTCGTCGAAGCTCTTGATGAGATCTGTGGCATTAACTACTGTGTCGCCGAGACGCGGCCCTGGCGGAATCATGATTTCTAACTTGTCGGCACGGCGCTCGGAAGATTCAGATTCAGCAACAAGTTCATTGAACGTTGTGAGACGTGCTTTTCCTTTGCTCTGTCGAGCGCGTGGCGACATGCGAATCCATTCAAGTTCTCGCTCGAGAGCAGCTTGACGAACTTTGTCAGATTTTTCTTCTTGCGCTAGTCGCTCTTGCTTCTGCTCCAGCCATGATGAGTAGTTGCCTTCCCATGGAATTCCATGGCCGCGGTCGAGCTCCAGAATCCATGATGCTGCGTTATCAAGAAAGTAACGGTCGTGCGTAATTGCAACAACTGTCCCTGCGTAGTCCTGCAAGGTGCGCTCTAACCACGCAACTGATTCAGCGTCAAGGTGGTTAGTTGGTTCGTCAAGTAATAGAAGGTCGGGCTTGGAAAGAAGCAAGCGACAAAGTGCCACACGACGCTTTTCTCCACCGGACAACTTTGTTACATCGGCGTCAGCTGGCGGAAGTCGAAGAGCGTCCATGGCTATATCGAGCGTGCGCTCTAAGTCCCAAGCATTGACAGCATCAATCTTTGTTTGAAGGTCAGACTGCTCAGCAAGCAGTGCATCGAAGTCAGCATCAGGGTCACCCATTGCAGCACATACTTCGTTGAACCTAAGTAGTAGGTCACGCTGTTCAGCTACCCCATCAGCAACGTTTCCAACTACATCTTTTGTCGGATCGAGCTGTGGTTCTTGGGGCAAGTAGCCAACAGTGAACCCAGGAGTTAGGCGTGCTTCACCCGTAAAGCCGTCGTCGAGTCCCGCCATAATGCGAAGTAGTGATGACTTACCCGAGCCGTTGCCACCAATGACGCCGATCTTTGCTCCAGGGTAGAAGGACAGATTGATTCCCTTCAGCACTTCGCGGTCCGGTGGATAGAAGCGTCGGAGGTCTCTCATTGTGTAAATAAATTGTGCGGCCATCCAACAAGTGTTACGCAAAACACACTCGCGTGTCACTTCCTATCGCCAGAGCGGCCAAAGTCCACCGTTACCATTAGTCCATGACCAACACCCAAGCAACCGTCCACCGCCATGCCCCTGATTGGATTGTTCTGACAATCGCTCTTATTGCCCAGTTCATGGTGGTACTTGACGTATCTATTGTCAACGTTGCTCTTCCCACAATGCAGCAGTCGCTACACTTCACTCTTTCAAATGCGCAGTGGGTAATCAATGCCTACGTTCTAACGTACGCCGGTTTCCTCTTGCTTGGTGGGCGCGCCGCTGACCTCTTTGGTCGCCGCCGGGTCTACTTGAGTGGACTGTTTGTCTTCGTGATTGCAAGCCTGGGAGCTGGGTTCGCACATAATGCAACACAGATGATTGCTCTACGTGCATTGCAAGGAGTTGGCGCCGCAATTCTTTCCCCAGCAACACTGACAATTATTGTCACCACGTTCCAAGGCCCACGTATGCCAAAAGCAATTGGCGCATGGAGTGCGGTTGCGGGTGCGGGTGGCGCATTTGGAACAATCATTGGTGGTCTACTCACAGGGTACGCAGACTGGCGATGGATCTTTTTCATCAACATTCCAATTGGACTTGGCGCAGCATTCCTCGCAATGAAGTTCCTACAAGAAATGCGAAAAGCTGACGACAAGGACAAGCTCGACGTCACTGGTTCAGTACTTATTACTGGTGGACTCGCCAGTGTCATCTACGCGATTGTTAGCTCAACAGAGATTGG
Organism: uncultured Actinomycetes bacterium; assembly: GCA_903824535.1. Taxonomy (GTDB): domain Bacteria; phylum Actinomycetota; class Acidimicrobiia; order Acidimicrobiales; family RAAP-2; genus RAAP-2. Next base: position 25,882 of record CAIJWX010000088.1, read on the forward strand.
TTGGGGCGCAAAAGCAACCATTCAGTGGTTCATCATTGGTGGACTCGCACTCATTGCGTTCTTGGTGTGGGAAGCAAAGGCAGCGACCAACCCACTTGTTCCATTTCGCATCTTTAAATCGCGTTCGCTCTCAGTTGCAAACATTGTGATGTTCCTCATTGGTGGAGTGTTCTTCGGGTTCTGGTACTTCCTGACCTTTTACTTCCAAGCAGTACTCGGTTACGACGCAGTGAAAACTGGATTTAGTTTCTTGCCAATGGCTGTTGGCATCATCATTGGTGCACAGATCAGCTCACGCAGTATTCATAAGCTCGGCGTTCGACCAGTCGTCTTTGCTGGAGCAATTGTTTCAACGCTCGGATTCTGGTGGTTGAGTCACATAACAACAACGAGCCACTACTTCCCTGGAGTAATTGTTCCTGCTGTACTTTGCACATTCGGAATTGGACTTCTCTTCTCGCCACTTGCAACTGCAGCAACCGCACAGGTTGATCGTGCCGATGCGGGACTGGCGTCAGGAATTCTTAATACGTCTCGACAAATTGGTGGATCACTTTCACTGGCAATCGTTGGCACCCTCGCCGCAAGTCGCTCCGCAGAACTGCTGCAAAGCAACGTTTCGACGAACTTTGCCCTCACCGCTGGGTACCAGCGTGCCTATGAAATTTCAGCCATCATCACTTTGCTCGGCTTTGTGGCAGCCTTCTTTATTCCTAAAACTGCTGGTCAGCACCACCAGTAATTTAAGTAATTACTTTTCCCACAGGCTGGGCAGATTTCAAAATGCGTTAATCACTTATTTGTCACATGAATGTTGACTTGAGACTAACCTCGGCTCTATCAAAAGTCTGTGTGCTTGATGGTCCTGTCGGAGGCTCCACGTATTCAGAATCGTGCATTACATAAACCAATAGGAGAAAAATATGGGTAAGTTCCGCCGCATTGGAACATTGCTTGGATCTAGCGCGCTAGTTCTTGGCACCATGACACTTGGAGTATCTGGAAGCGTTATTGCTTCAGCTCCTGCAAGTGCCGCAGCAAAATTCACTGGATGTATCGTTCTTGACACCGGTGGAGTCAACGACAAGTCGTTCAACCAGGGTGCATGGAGTGGAGCTCAGGCTGCAGCAAAGGCCAACAAGGCTATTTCTGTTAAGTACCTGACTTCAAACTCATCTGCTGACTACACATCAAACATCAACACATTCATAAATCAGAAGTGTGGAATTATTGTGACAATTGGTTACCTCATGGGTGACTCAACAACAGCTGCTGCTAAGGCGCACCCAACGCAGAAGTTTGCAATCGTTGACAGTGGTTCAACTTCAAAAAACATGCTTGGACTTGGCTACCGTACTGACCAGGGTGCATTCCTTGGTGGTTACCTAGCTGCTGCTTCATCAAGCACTGGAAAAGTTGCAACATACGGTGGACTTAATATCCCACCAGTAACCGTTTACATGGACGGCTTCGTTGCCGGTGTTCGCTACTACAACTTGTTGAACGCTAAGCACGTGAAGGTATTGGGCTGGGCTCCAGACGCTGCAGGCGGCAAGGGAACTTTCGCTAACAGCTTCAATGACCAGACTGCTGGAAACACAATCACTACAGGATTCTTCTCACAGGGTGCAGACATTGTCTTCCCAGTTGCAGGTTCTGTAGGACTTGGTTCACTAGCTGCAGCAAAGACCGCTGGCGCAGGCCACAAGGTTCTTTGGGTTGACTTTGACGCAAAGACTTCAAACGCTTCTGACGTAGCAGCAGGTTGGTTCCTTGGAACCGTACTTAAGGGTGTTGGTGCTTCTGTACAGAACGCAATCGCCAGTGCTGCATCAGGAAAATTCAAGGGTGGCTCATACTCTGGAACCCTTGCAAACAATGGAACTGGATTTGCCTTCAATGACTCTTCAACCTCTGCTGCACTAAAGAGCGAGATTGCAGCCGTTTCTAAGGACATCACCTCGGGTGCAGTTTCTGTTGACCCGAACAGTTACCCAAACACAACTAACTAATTTTTAACTAGTTGTTCCAACAAAGCCCGGGCGTACGCGCCCGGGCTTTGTTGTTAGTACGATGAAAACAATGCATTTAGAGCTCCGAAATATCACAAAGCGCTTCGGCGGCTTCACCGCTAATAACAACATCAGTCTGACCGTCGAGCCGGGTCAGATTCACTGTCTTCTCGGTGAAAACGGTGCCGGAAAATCAACACTTATGAACGTTCTCTTCGGACTACTTGAACCAGAAGAGGGAGAAATCCTGATTGACGGAGAACCAGTTACGTTCTCAAACTCTGGTGATGCAGTTCGTCGTGGTATCGGAATGGTGCACCAACACTTCATGCTGGTTCCCGTGTTCTCAGTAGCTGAGAACGTTGTACTCGGTTTTGAGCCGACAAAGTCATTTGACCGACTTGACCTTGAAAAAGCAGCGGACGATATTCGACGAGTGTCAAAAGAATTCGGTCTCGAAGTTGATCCAGAAGCAATTATTGAAGAGCTCCCCGTTGGTATTCAACAGAGGGTTGAAATTCTAAAAGCTCTTAACCACGATGCGCAGTTACTAATTCTCGATGAACCAACAGCAGTCCTTACTCCTCAGGAGATTGACGCGTTGCTTGAGATCATGCGTTCACTCGCTGCATCTGGAAAATCAATTCTTTTCATTACACACAAACTCAAAGAAGTCCAAGCAATCGCCGACGTCATAACAATCATCAGACTCGGTGAAGTAGTCGACACCGCCCTACCAACGGAATCTGAATCAACGCTTGCGTCAAAGATGGTTGGGCGAGAAGTGAACTTGACTGTTTCGAAAGAAGCAACAGTCCAAGGCGATGATGTTCTTGAGATTAGAAATCTTGTTGTTCAAGACGACCGAGGAATTGTGGCAGTTAATAACGTCTCACTCGATGTGCACGGTGGAGAAATTCTTGCTCTAGCTGGTGTTCAAGGAAATGGACAAACCGAGTTGGTCGAAGCAATCGCTGGAATTCGTCGAGTTGAATCTGGAACTATAAAACTCAATGGGAAAGACATCACTAACCACTCTCCTCGACAAATTCTTGATGCCGGTCTAGGACACATCCCAGAGGACCGACAAGCAAACGGACTCGTGTTGTCAATGAGTGTGGCTGACAATATGGTGCTCAATACCCCTCGACGTGATCCGTTCGCGAAGCGAGGCACCAGAAACCTAAAGGCCGTTGATGAAAATGCTCAAACTCTCGTCAAGAACTTCGATGTTCGAACCACTTCAACGCAGGCGCCACTGAGCTCTCTGTCGGGTGGGAATCAGCAAAAAGTTATTGTTGCAAGAGAGCTCTCTCGGCCAATCGTTGCCTTGGTTGCGGCTCAGCCCACCAGAGGGCTCGACGTTGGATCAATCGAATACGTTCACAAGCAAATTGTTAATGAACGCAATTCTGGACGTGGTGTTTTGATTGTCTCGTCTGAACTTGATGAAGTGTTTGCACTTGGCGACCGAATTGCTGTAATGCACAATGGAAAAATATCTGGAATTGTTCCACCGTCTACGAGCAGATCTGACATTGGTCTTCTAATGGCCGGCGTGACAGTAGGCACAAATGAGTAACAAGACAAAACCAGGTCTCTGGACTCGCTACACCTCGAAGAGTCCTATTTTCGTAACAATATTTGCCGTTGTTTTAGGACTTGTAGTTGGTGCACTTGTGATCATTGCAACGTCACCGGCAATTCTCCAAGCGTGGAAAGAAATATTCAACAGTTGGGGTGGAATTGGCACGGCGCTAAAGGTGACGTTCGACAATGTAGGTGCCGCGTACCGTGCAATCTTCACCGGATCAATTATTGATCCTCCACAGTTCTGGCACTCACTCACCACTGGTCAAGACTGGACTAGAGCACTCACCCCTATTTCAGAAACACTCACCTACACCGCACCACTCCTTATTGCGAGTATTGGTGTTGGTATTGCATTCCAAGCAGGACTGTTCAACATTGGTGCAAATGGTCAAGCAATCATGGGTGGCATCGCTGGAACAGCTGCAGCATCATTGGTCCATATGCCAACCGTGTTCCACATGCCTTTCACTCTGCTCGCAGGAATTTTTGGCGGTGTCGTTGCAGGTCTAGTCCCAGGACTTCTCAAAGCTTTTACAGGAGCGCACGAAGTAATTGTCACCTTGATGCTTAACTATGTAATCGGTTTTTTTCTGATCTATTCTCTACTCTCAACAAAACTTCAGATGCCCGGGCAACACAATGACGTATCTCGTAATTTTGATCCTTCAGCGCAACTATCTCCACTCTTTGGAACACATAGCGGACTGCGAGTGAACTGGGGAATTTTCATCGCAGCTGTTGTTGTGGTGTTTGCTTGGTGGTTCTTGGAGCGATCGTCCTTAGGATTTGATTTCCGAGTTACCGGAGCAAATCCGAAGGCTGCACAGGCTTCTGGAATTAACGCAAAAGTTGTAATTGTTTTAGTTTTTGTTATCTCAGGAGGGCTCGCGGGGCTCGCTGGAGTTGTGCAGGTGTCAAGCACCACTCACTTCTTAGATGGTGGGTTCTTGATTGGTAATGCAGGAATTGGATTTACTGCAATTACAGTTGCTCTGCTCGGAAGGAACAACCCAATTGGAATTGTCTGGGGATCACTACTCTTTGCCGCGCTAAACGTTGGTGGCCGAGCAATGCAAGCTGCAACCACTATTCCTCTCGACCTAGCAACAATCATTCAGTCAGTGATTGTTCTTTTCGTTGCCACACCAGTTCTTGTTAAAGAAATATTCAGATTGCGTGTAGAACACGCAGATGCTGTTCAACTTTCAGTGAAGGGATGGAGCTGATGAGTATCAGTGAAATAACTTCAGGAGCGATTGAAAAGATCAAAAAACCTGCTGGGCGCTCTCGCTCGATTGCAATTTTGACGCTCATGCTTGGTGCATTCACCACAATCATTTTTGGATTTGGCTGTGCATCTGGTACGAAATCAATACTCACATTCAATCCAACGAACTTGATCGGTGTTATTCCACCTCACTTAGGTGACCTTTCACTACCGAGTCGAACATCATGTCTGATACTTGGAATCCTCATAATCGCAATTGGACTTGAAACACTTATTCGTCGACCTACCAAGGCACTCATGGTGCGATTTGGTGGCTCTGCAATTTTATTTGTGCTGGGTCTTCTCATCTGGACCGTACGTGCGCCTGGGCCTGCACTTTTTGGTGCAATCAACCTGACCGCAGTTCTCGTTGGCAGCTCAGCGCTGACAATGGTGCTGATCTTTGGAGCACTTTCTGGAGTGATGTGCGAGCGCGCTGGCGTTGTGAACATTGCGATTGAAGGCCAGTTCATTGGTGGAGCATTCTTTGGCAGCATGATTGCCTCGACAACTCATAACTTCATTCTCGCGGCGCTGGCTGGTGCCCTGCTCGGTGCCCTCTTAGGACTCATCTTGGCGTTTCTGTCACTTCGCTACTTATCTGATCAGATCATTGTTGGAGTTGTTCTTGTAACAATGCTCGCAAGTCTTTCGTCATATCTAAACGTTCAGGTACTCAGCCCCTACCCCCAATACAACACAGGAAACCTCGCACCAAAGCTGGCACTTCCATTTCTTGCAAAAATTCCAGTCCTGGGTCCAGTTCTTTTTAATCAAAATGCATTCTTCTACCTAATGATTATCTTGGTTGGTGTTATTAGCTTTGCTCTCTTTAAGACTCGCTACGGATTACGTGTTCGAGCTGTTGGTGAGCATCCAAAGGCCGCTGAATCAGTTGGAATTGATGTCATCAAAACTCGCTACATAAATGTTGTTCTTGGTGGCGCAATTGCAGGAATTGGTGGAGTGGCGTTTATGGCGTCCTACGGACAGTTCCAACCTGGCTACACATCAGGACTTGGTTACATTGCACTCGCTGCACTAATTTTTGGTCGCTGGCGTCCATCTGGCGCAGTGGTTGCGTCAGTTATCTTTGGAATTTCGGTTTACCTCGCTAACAACCTGCAGACGTACCGTGTTCCAGTCGCACCAGCAATTTTGGAAATGTTCCCGTACATCATCACCATTGGTGTTGTTGCTGGTCTCATTGGTCGTGTGCGCGCACCAGCAGCAGACGGTCAGCCTTACAAACGCGACTAATGCAATAACTAGAAGGTGATTCTTCTGGTTGCAAGTGTAATGTTCAGGTGTGAACACTTCTAAAGAAATCCCGTGGAGCGAACTGCGAGAAAGAGCAATCGCTGCAACTCAGCTCTCCTATGCCCCCTATTCCAAAGTCACTGTTGGCGCAGCCGGTTACACAAGCAAAGGTGACATTGTTCAGGGCTCTAACGTTGAAAACGCCAGCTACGGTCTTACGCTCTGTGCTGAATGTTCATTGGTTAGCGATCTAACTCGCGTAGGTGGCGCTCGCTTAATTGCAGTCTCAATTGTTGCTGGGGATCACCAGCCAATAACACCATGCGGGCGTTGCCGTCAGCTTCTCTTTGAACATGGTGGAAACGAACTACAAATTGATGCTGGTGAGGGCAAAAACCCACTGCTCCTCGGTGAACTTCTGCCAGGTGCATTCGGGCCAGATGATCTCGGAGTTCGGAGAAATTCATGAGTTCATTTTCAGCAGTTGACATCATCATTGCAAAACGTGATGGCGATGTACTTAGTGACGAATCAATTACTTGGATTCTTAACGCATATTTGAATGGTGAAGTAGCTGAAGAGCAGATGTCGGCTTTGCTGATGGCAATTTTCTTTAATGGCATGAACCCAAAAGAACTTGGGGTCTGGACAGATCAAATGATCGCCTCAGGGGAACGTCTCAACCTAAAGGGGCTATCACGACCAACAGTTGATAAGCACTCGACAGGTGGCGTTGGGGACAAAATTTCGCTCATTCTTGCTCCTCTTGTTGCGTCATGTGGCGCAGCTGTTCCACAGCTTTCTGGACGAGGACTCGGCCACACTGGAGGGACACTCGACAAACTCGAAGCTATTCCAGGCTGGCGTGCCTTTCTCTCCAACGATGAGGTTCGCGAGCAGCTTGAATCTGTTGGCGCAGTTATTTGTGCCGCCGGACAAGGCCTCGCGCCAGTTGACCGACGCCTCTACGCGCTTCGAGACGTAACTGGAACTGTTGCTTCAGTGCCGCTTATCTCTTCGTCGATTATGAGTAAGAAGATCGCCGAAGGAACTGACGCCTTAGTTCTAGATGTAAAAACAGGACGTGGCGCTTTTATGCAAGACCACGCAAAGGCACTCATCCTCGCCGAAACCATGGTTCGCCTTGGAACTGAGCATGGTGTCGCTACCGTGGCTCAAATCACCTCTATGGACGCACCACTGGGGCGAGCAGCCGGAAACGGGCTCGAGGTAACAGAGTCCGTAGAAGTTCTTCAGGGTCAAGGACCGAGCGATGTGAGAGAGCTAACGCTGGCTCTGGCACGTGAAATGTTGCAGCTCGTCGGCATTGATGTTGATCCAGCGAGCAAACTTGATGATGGTTCAGCCTTTGAGGTGTACCGTCAAATGATTAAGGCCCAAGGTGGTGACCCCGATGTTGCCATGCCCATTGCGAAGCAGCGTGAACTAGCCACCGCATCAACTTCTGGCATTGTTCAG
>CAIJWX010000089.1:0-6818 GCA_903824535.1 uncultured Actinomycetes bacterium
AAACTCGGAACTACGCCTGCAGAAGAACGCTCAATGTGCATGAATACCATGTTTCGAACATTTACGCGAGCAACTTCCATGTTCGCGAGCTTCTGCTGAACGAGCTGGTATTCACCAATCGGTGTTCCCCATTGCTTACGAGTCTTGGCATAATCAACTGCGAGTTTGCAACACTCTTCAATGATCCCAAGTGCCATTGCTGCGGTTCCAGCGCGCTCTGAAACAAAGTTGTCCTTAGCGCTTGATCGTCCGCCACCCTTTGGATCTTCGGTTTCTCCTAGAAGACGGTCTTTGCCAACATAAACATCGCTGAGGAATACTTCACCAGTTGGTGAACCGTGCTGTCCCATTTTGTTCATTGGCTTCGCTTGCACGAGTCCCGGCATTCCCTTATCGAGCACGAATGTCAGCACCTTGCGGTTGCGGATGTCTTCGCCACTACCGTCATCGAGCTTCGCGTAGAGAACAATGGTGTCTGCGTAGGGCCCGTTAGTAATCCAAGTCTTTGATCCATTCAAAATGTATCCATCACCATCACGCTTGGCTGATGTGCGCATTCCACCGAGTGCATCAGAACCAGAATCCGGTTCACTGATTGCCCATGATCCAACCTTGTCGAATGTCACAAGGTCAAGTCCCCATCGCTCCATTTGTGCAGGGGTACCGAGCTTGTTAATTGTTCCACCAGCAAGACCGGTGGAAACACCCATTGAAGTTACAAGTCCGGGACTCACGCGACATAGCTCAATCGTCGAAATCATTTGTGCTGCTGGGTCTGACCCACGTGAAGAGCGTGGCGCTTCTTCACCAGAAATCTTTCGCTCGAGTTGACGCTTGAAGTTTTCCTGCGCCATTTCTTTAAGACCGAACGTTGTGTAGAACTTACGAATGATGTCGAACGGTGGCATGCCGTTGTGTTCAAGATCATCAAGGTGTGGTCTGATTTCTTCGTCCACGAAGCGACGCATCACATTGATAATTGCCTGATGTTCTTCTGACCAGTCGTACATTTTTTGCCCCTTATTTATTAAGCCTTGATGATGTTATGCGCTTGGGCGACGATCCATTAACTGGTCGTAAAGACCATATGTCCAGCGTAAATTGTCGTAGGTCGCGAGCATCAGGGCCACGATTATCCAGGGCTGAGTTTTGCTCTGGACAATATAAATAGCAATAAGTAGGGTCTCAGCGAATGCTCGTCGAAGCCCCTTTGACCCAAGTCGTTCAGCAATTAAGGAACTCGTCACCATCACGTTTACAAGTGGGATAAACGAAGCAACTGTCCATTTGCCCTCGAGCTCTTTAAGTGCAAACGCAAAACAAAGAGTTCCAATGATGAACATGGCGATTGCAGTGTTTGAAGCAGTGACTGCAAACCACATTGGAACAGGATGCTTCGTATTTGGCCAGTGCTGAAGCAAATTCACCATAAGCCCCAGCCCCGCAAACACAGCCAGCACTCCGTAACGAGTCAGCCGAGAAAGCGCCTGGATAAGACCCAGTGAGGGGGCAATCGAGTCATTACTAGCCAGCTCACCGTAAGGGCGGGTCAGTTCTGACCAAGAGGATCCAGTCCACACACGCCACTTGCGCTCTCCACTGGGGTCGGGATACCAACCAGGGGGCGTAGTACTAGACGAAGGCAAACTCATGGCACTAGCCTCGCATAAAACAGGGGGGTACAGATATGAGCCAGACACGAGGGGCCGCAGCGCCTACTTCAGGACTACAAGATCACGTTGAGTTAAATACTCAGGAACTCGATCAAGCAATTAGCGATGTTGCAAAAAATGCTCAGGCATGGGCTGCAACATCACCACTTCAGCGTGCAGATTTTCTTGCACGCATAGTTGCTGACACGTACGCAGTTGCAGAAGAGTGGAACACCGCTGGCTGTTACGCCAAGGGACTTGACCCAAATAGTCCAGAAGGTGGAGAAGAACTTTTCAGTGGTGTCGGAACATACCTACGCATGGCCCAAGCATTTAAAAAGTCAATGCTCGACATCAACGCCAAGGGTCGACCTCAGTACCCAGGTCCAGTTCGCCACAAGCCAGGAAACCGAATTGCTATTCAAGTAGTTCCTGGAAACGTCTTTGACAAAATTCTTTACAGCGGAATGACTGGTGAAGTATGGATGGAGCCAGGCGTTACTGAAGACGAAGTTAAGTCAACTCAAGCAATGGCGTATCAAGAGCCACAAGCTCACGCGGGAGTATCTCTCGTGCTTGGTGCGGGCAATGTTGCTTCCCTAGGGCCACGAGACGTACTCACAAAAATGTTTGCCGAAGGAAAAGTCGTAGTACTAAAAGCAAACCCAGTGAACGACTACTTAGTTCCGTATTGGAACAAGTCGCTTAAGTCGTTAATTGATGCTGGGTTCTTGCGCATTGTTAGCGGAGGCGCACAAGTTGGCGCGTACCTCACAACGCACGACGGTATTGACGACATTCACGTAACTGGATCAGACAAGACACACGACGCAATTGTTTTCGGTGTTGGCCCAGAAGGCGAACGTCGCAAGGCCGCCAATGAGCCACTTATCACCAAGCCTGTTTCGTGCGAGCTCGGTAATGTTTCGCCAGTAGTTATCGTCCCTGGGAAGTGGTCTTCTAAAGAGATTGCGTATCAGGCCAAGCATGTTGCAACAATGCTTGCGAACAACGCTGGATTCAACTGTCTTTCACCGCGCATCATCATTACTCACGCGCAGTGGGAACAGCGTGAAGAGTTCATGAGCGAACTTGAAAAAGTATTTGCCAGCATTCCTACTCGCCGTGCGTACTACCCAGGTGCAATTTCACGTCGAGACTCGTTCTTGAGTGTGCACCCAGACGCACACCAAATTGGTGATGGTAGTGGTGACAAGATGCCTTGGACAATTATTCGCAATGTTGATCCAAATAACAAAGCAGACATGAGTCTCAACGTTGAAGCATTCTGTGCTCTCACAAGCGAAACTGGACTCGACGCAACGTCACCAGCGGACTTTGTTCGAAAGGCCACGGACTTCTGCAACGACGTTGTTTGGGGGACACTCTCGATGACAATGATTGCTGACCCACGTGCGCTTAAGGACGCTGAAACTGGTCCAGCAATCGAGCAAGCAATAGCCGATCTTCGCTATGGATCAATTGGGTTGAACCTCTGGCACGCCATGAGCTTTGCGTTCTCGACCACGGTGTGGGGAGCGTACCCAGGGCACCTAATTACTGACATTCAGTCGGGAAGTGGATTCGTGGGCAATGGACATTTGTTTGCCCGTCCACAAAAGTCTGTTGTTCGTGGTCCGTTTGTCGCCTCACCAGCTCCTGCGTGGTTCTCAACAAATGGAAACGCTGGAGTCGTGATGCGCAAGCTTCTTAGCTTTGAAGCAAAGCCGTCATGGTCAAAGCTTCCGGGACTGTTGAAGGCAGCGCTTAAGAGCTAAGTGGTACTGCTGCAACTGCAGTATTGCCAACAACAACACAGGTCGTTGCGTAACAGCTAACGCTATTAAGTGGAGTCGAAAAATAGGCAACTTTGTTGACGACGAGTGAATCGTTGTGCAACGTTTCAATCCACGGCTCACCCATTTTGTTAGTTCCAATGATCACGCAGTTGCTGATTCCCGAACAAGACATATTTGAAATTCCAGAATTTGAAGTACTTATTTTTCTCCAGATTCGCCCAAAAGTTTTTGAACGTACAACAAAGTTATTACCGCTGCTGTCTGTTAGCGCACCAACGCATTTGAGATTGATACACGAAAGTGACTGCAACTGTGACCAGGTGTTACTGATGTTGCGCTTTACCCATGTCACTCCACCGTCACGAGTTGCATAAAGAAGTGCAGTGTTGCTGGACTGGTGTGTCGCGCTCACGAGACAGTTTGAAGCGTCTGTACATGAAAGCGAGATTGCACCAATGGGCGAGTACGAAGAGGGCAGTGCTGTTGGCGTAGACCACGAAACGCCTGCATCTTGGCTAAATGAGATACCAAGTGCGGAGATGCTCTTGTTATAGCCAATGAGCGCACACTGTTCATTGCTGAAACAGCTGAGTGCAGTAGCTGCTTGATAGTCAGCCGGCAAGGTCAGCTGGGTAACTATCCCTGCGCTGTATTTCCACAAGAACGAAAGCTCTATGGAGCTTCCACTAATTAAACAACCTTGTGACCAGCACGATGAAGAGGAGATTTGCTGAGGCTCAAAGGGGACATTGAATTGTGTCCAGCTCTTAGTAGAAGTCGAATACAACTCAGCAGTTGGTCCATTTACTGCTCTGGATCCAAATTGAGATGTGCTGATGGCAATGCACGACGCTGTCGTGCATGATGCACTCGCCAAAGAACTGTTGATGTTGAGTGTTGGTGTGCCTGTGATAGTTGGTCCACTAGCTAACGACTGAATCGAAGCGCTGCAGCCAGCCAGCATCACTGAGGCAATAGCTGCCGCAATGAATAATCGTGCTGAACGCATTGAAGTTCTTTAAACAGCGGCGCGAACTGCGGCAGCAAGAACGCCGAGTCCATCTGCAAGTTGCTCGTTAGTAATTGTCAGTGGCGGCAAGAGACGAATTACGTTGCCGTATGTTCCACACGCAAGCGCTACTACACCTTGTGAATTGCAGTAGCTAACAATTGACTTAGCGGCTGCGGCGTTTGCATCTTTGGTGCCGGGCATCACGAGTTCCATTGCAATCATGGCGCCCTTTCCACGAACTTCACCAATGATTGCTACGTCTTGTTGCAATGCTTTCAGTGCATTAGTAATTGCGTCACCAAGTTCACGAGCACGTGCAACGAGGTTTCTCTCACGCATCACTCGAATAACTGCAAGTGCTGCAACACAGGTAACAGGGTTACCTCCGTATGTTCCGCCGAGGCCACCTTCGTGAACTGCGTTCATAAGTTCTGCGCGACCAGTTACTCCAGAAAGTGGCATTCCACCAGCGAGCCCCTTCGCGGTTGTAACCATGTCAGGAATTACGCCTTCGTGGTCAACTGCAAACCATTCACCGGTGCGTCCGAAGCCACTTTGAATTTCGTCAGCGATAAAGACAACACCATTCTTGGTGGTCCATTCTGAAAGTGCAGGCAAGAAGCCAGCTGCTGGAACAATAAATCCACCTTCACCTTGAATTGGTTCAATTAGAAGAGCAGCAACATTTCCTGCACCAACTTGTGTCTCAATCATTTTGATTACATTTGCTGCAGCTTCAGGGCCACTCAATCCATCTTGGTATGGGTAGCTCATTGGCATGCGGTAGATCTCGCCAGCGAAAGGACCGAAGCGGTCCTTGTACGGCATGTTCTTGGCGGTGAGTGCCATTGTCAAGTTCGTACGTCCGTGGTACGCGTGGTCAAAAACAATGACTGCTTGTCGACCAGTTGCGAGTCGTGCAATCTTCACGGCGTTCTCTACAGCTTCAGCACCAGAGTTAAATAGTGCAGAAGTCTTAGCGTGCGTTCCTGGGGTGATGTTCGAGAGCTCTTCGCACACTTCGATGTAGCTTTCGTATGGAGTCACCATGAAACAGGTGTGCGTGAAGTCGGCTACTTGTTCGCTCACTGCAGCAACTAGTTCTGGTACAGCGTGACCAATAGTTGTTACGGCGATACCTGAACCAAGGTCGAGAATTCGGTTGCCATCAATGTCTTGAAGAATGGCACCTTCAGCGCGCTCAATATAAATAGGGAAGCCTTGGGTAAGACCCGCACTCACTGACTTCTTTCGACGCTCGTGCATCGCGACTGACTTTGGTCCAGGGATGGCGGTAACGAGCTTGCGCTCTGTTCCTACAGCGGATTCAATTGACGAGACCACGGCTACTCCTCTAAGTGTTTTGGCAATTGCCAGACGTATCCAGCGTAGTTCCCGATTCTGTGGGGGCCAACTGAATAGTAAGAAACGGGTGACTTGTAGCCACCCGTTTCGTTTACTGGCGGAAGCGGTGGGATTTGAACCCACGGTGCCCGTAGACACAGCAGTTTTCGAGACTGCCCGATTCGGCCGCTCTCGCACGCTTCCGCGTTCGAGTCTAGTTCTCGTTGCTTTACGACTTTTATGGACGGCGTGCAGCGAAGAAGTCGCGCAACAACGTGGCTGACTCTTCACTAAGTACGTCGTACGTGACTTCTGCTTCGTGTAACAAGCGAGGATCGCTGAGCAAGTTATATCTGGAGCCGACAGCCCCAGCTTTTTCGTCTGACGCACCAATTACTACTCGTGATACTCGCGCGTTAAGTAGCGCACCGGCACACATCACACAAGGCTCAAGAGTTACGTACGCCGTTGCGCCGTCCATGCGCCATCCTCTGAGCTGTTTAGCGGCGTTTCGAAGAGCTACAACCTCTGCGTGCGCTGTTGGATCCTGGTCAACTTCGCGGCGATTTTCTCCTGTGCCAATGACTTTGCCGTCTAGAACAATCACGCAGCCAACTGGGACATCGTCATGAGTTGCCGCCAATTTCGCAGCATCAAGTGCGAGATTCATACATGCAATGTCGTTTGTCTCGGTGCTCACGTAATGACTCTCTTTTCGGTGTTACTGGCGGAGGAGGTGGGATTCGAACCCACGGAAGGTTGCCCTTCACACGCTTTCCAAGCGTGCCGGTTCGGCCGCTCTCGCACTCCTCCAAAGCCGGGATTACTAAATGCAATACCGGCACGCAAGGCTACCCGAGCCCCACTACCTGTGGAGCCGCTAGCCTTTTCAGGCCGAGGTTGAAAGCGGTGGTCGGGTCCCGTGCGACGGCCGTTCGTGAATCGAGTCAGGGGCGGAAGCCAGCAGCTCTCAGCGGATTGTGCCGGGTGCCACGGATCGCCTGACCACTG
>CAIJWX010000090.1:0-7763 GCA_903824535.1 uncultured Actinomycetes bacterium
ATGATGATTCGACCCGATGCAAGAGCTTCTTTGATTGACTTGTCTGAGAGCACCATAATCCTCGCAACGATACTCTGAAGTGGCCCACTCGGCCACAATATGCCTTAAAAAATAGGCAATTGCTTAGGGATTACGATGGTGGAATGCGGGCGTAGTTCAGCGGCAGAACATCAGCTTCCCAAGCTGAGAACGCGAGTTCGATTCTCGTCGCCCGCTCCAATCCACTGTCCTATGAGATGGGCCGGAGTTCATTAGATTAATCTTGTGAGCAACTCAGTCATCTTGTTAGTGCTCTTTGCGGGATTAGTACACGCCCTGTGGAACGCCGTAGCCAAAAACATCACCGACCAATTTGTTAGCTTCGGACTCCTAAACGTAGGAGCAGCCGGAGCGAGCTGGGTGCTTCTCCCCTTCGTGGGCCTTCCAAGAAGTGGGGCCTGGATCTATTTGTTCTGCTCAGTTTGTCTTCACTGCACATATGAGCTTTTGTTAATGGGAGCATTTCGTCGTGGAGATTTTTCAAAGTCATACCCAATTGCTCGTGGTGTTGCTCCACTGCTCGTAGCCCTAGGCGGTTTCTTCTTTGCCAACCAACATCAAAATGCACTGAGTCTCTTGGGGATTTTTGTAATTGTGAGTGGCGTACTTTCTCTATCTCTAATCAAAGGGGCCAAGGTCAGTGCGAACTCTGCAACTATCTGGGCACTCGCAACGGGAGTAGGTATTGCGGCCTACACAGTTGTTGATGGACTGGGAGTTAGAGCTGCACACAGTTCAATTAGATATGGCGTAACACTTTTTGTTTTACAAGCAACACTTTGGCTCGTGGTTACATTTAGTCGCAGAGGCGTTTCATGGTGGTCTTCTGCAAAGACCGCCCGCCTCGGCATTACTGCTGGCGCTGGTTCTATTGCTGGGTATCTACTAATTCTTTGGGCACAGCTTCTTGCTTCTTTCGCTTTGGTGAGTGCACTACGCGAAACAGGTGTTCTCTGGGCTGCTGTAATTGGTGCGCTGTATTTCAAAGAGGGCTCACTTCGAAAAACTCTCGGTCCCGCTGTGATCATTGTGATGGGGATTTCACTTCTCGCGATCAGCTAAAAGTTTTACGACTTGCGACGAAAGCCATTCTTTAACTTCATCGCGTGCTTTTCTAATAGTTGCCAGCTCAGGTATCCACCGATACTCGAGAGCACCAAACTAAGCACGATGTACTCAAGCTCACCAGCTATTCCAGAAAAGTGACCCTTACTTGAATATCCGTATTCCGCGAGCACCATTTGAATCGGAAACGCTAAGACGTACGTTCCATAACTAGGGTCGCCCAGCTTTTGGAAAGTTGAAAGATTTACTCGCGTAACGAACCAAATGAGAAAGTACCCAAACAGTGCAAGCCCTAGTGCCGCAAACCCGCCGTAGTGAAAAAATAAAACTGAACCGACAAGCGCACCAAAAGCCATTTTGTCACTAATGATTAATTCCTCGCGGAACAACGTGAAGCATGAGCCGAGAAAAAACATAAAGAACAGTTTTGCGTTTCCATTTGGGATCCAAATTGCGAGTGTTTGAAGCATGCCGTGTGGGGCACCAGTTGTTGCAGGGATTGCAGCATCCAGAACTGAGATGAGATAAAAAAGCGCCGTAAGAGAAACAATTGTCCAGCGGTGGCGAAGTAGGCCGAGGTAACCAACTATCCCAAGAATGATGTAGCAACGTGCTTCAAAAATAAGTGTCCACAGTGATCCATTCCATGCAACAACACTTCCCCCGCTCGCGTACGGCGTAGAACTCAAGAGTCCTTGGATGTTCCATTGATGAACAGTCAGGAAAAAGTTTGAGGACACGAAGCGCCATGGTGATTGTGGCCCTGATGAAAAGTATCCAGCAATGTGGTGATGTTCATGTATCCACGCCAGTGGTGCAAACACAAATGCCACCAGCACCAGCGATAACCAGAACGCTGGCATTATTCGAACAATCCGCTTCCAAAAATACCAACCAACATTCTTAGATGTTTGAAAGCTCCTAGTAATTAAGAAACCACTTAAGACAAAGAACCCCGCAACAGCTAGCGCGCCAAGGTCAACTCCCTGAGGCCCAGAGAGATGCAACGCTGGATCAACGCCGCCGTGATACCCACCGAGAGGAAAACTGTGGCTAATTACAACAAGAAGCGCTAGTCCCCACCGAACCAGGGTCAGTGTATTTGACTTCGAATCGAATACAGAAGCGAGCGTGCCTTCACGCATTGTGATTGTGGGACGTTCCATTAGTTCTGTTTTTCCACTTTCGTGCTTTGGCAAAGACTAATTCAATAAAAGAAATAACTGCGAGCCACAGTAAGAAAAATTCCTAAGTAGGCTGTTTTTATGTCCCAGCAATTAACTGAACTACGCGTTCGTTCTCGCTGGATTCCTTCTCGCTGGACAGTTCTAGCAGTGGCTGTGTACATCGTTGTAGGTATTTTTGCAAACTATCACGCAATTTTTGGAGGGATTAATCACACGCTTAACGATGGCGTTGGTGGTGACGGCGGACAAGATCTGTGGTTCCTTGCAGTCGTTGCACATGAACTAGCTCACCTGAACTTTTCATTCTTCAGCGCAACAGTCAACATCCCTAGAGGTGTTGACCTCGCGAACATGACCTCAATGCCACTTCTAGGCGTGCTTGGAGCTCCAATCACGTGGATTGTTGGTCCAATCGCAACATATAACTTTTTGATTTCCTTCTGCTTCACAACAGCAGGTATCGCAATGTATTTCACCGCTCGGCGGTTCACTAAATGGGAAGGTGCTGCGCTGTTCGCAGGACTTCTTTACGCGTGTTCTCCTTACATGATTGGTGAAGGACGTGGTCATGTCTTTCTAGTGTTGTCAGCATTATTCCCATTGTGGGTGCTCGTCTTAGATGAAATACTTGTTCGACAACGCTGGCACTGGGCTATTTCCGGTGTGGCACTCTTCGCCGTGGTATGTGGACAGGTATTTATTGCCGTTGAACCCGCGGTTTCAGCTCTAATGCTGAGCGTTGCTGCACTACTTGTTCTCGTACTTTTCTTTAAGAAACAGCGAGGTGAGAAAACTCCTTACGCCATTCGCTCTATTGGTTTCGGATCACTTCTGTCGTCACCATTCCTTGTTTGGTTTGTCTACGAGTACTTTCTAGGAAAAGGGCACGGGAAAGGGACAGTTCGCTCTCCACATTCAGTAGCCAACCTTTCTTCCGACGTCGTTTCCTTTTTCACCCCAGGGTCAAATCAGTTTTTTCATTTTGGATTTGCACACTTCGCTGATTCCCTCGTTAATTTTGGGATCACAAACATCGTCCCCGACCCACCTGAGAATGCCGCATACATTGGCATTCCACTATTAATTCTGCTCAGTGCTGGCATTTGGTGGCTGCGCCATAAACCACGAGTCTTGGTTTTTACAGGACTCGGGCTTCTTGCAATGTTGCTCTCAATGGGAAGTCAGCTGCGCATTGGTGGACACACGACACCAATTCCACTTCCATTCTGGATATTTGCCCACTTGCCAGTCCTCAACAGCACAATCGCAATTAGATGGAATCTCTTTTCGTGGGTATTTATTTCGCTCCTCGTAGCGATCATTGTTGATCAGGTTTACGAAGTTGTGAAGCGTGAACGTACACAGAAAAACATTCGACTTGGCATGGCAACAACTGCGCTAGTAGCTCTCTCACTATTCTCACTTATTCCCGCGCTGCCATACGGAGCAAGTACCGCAGCAGTTCCTGCGTGGTTTACTTCACCGCAGCAAAAAACGATTAGCTCTGACAGTGTCCTTGTCTCTTATCCACTTGCATACGGAGGTTCTCCTTTACCAATGCTTTGGCAAGCTGTAGATAAGTTTCACTTCCACCTGGTTGGTGGTGAGGTCGGAAGCCAAGCAGTAAAGCTCGGAGCAACGCGTGAAGCGCTCGACAGCTGCCTCACGTCGGCGTCGCTCAGTTCAAACATGCAAGCACTGGTTCCACAAATTCGCAAGCAGTTCATCAAGTGGGGCGTCACGATTGCGGTGTTGCCTATAGGTTACGCGCCTAATCAGAACTGTGCCGCGTCACTGTTCAGCGCTGTGACTGGAAAACAGCCAGTGACGTCAGGCGGCACCCTAGTGTGGTCGCACTTCGTGTGGTCGCACTTCAGTATTACAGCGTCTTAAAGAATAATTTTCGCTGGAACATTTACTTCAGCAAAAAGTGACGTTAGATTTTCGCGAGCAACTTCAGGTGAGCACTGTGCCAGTAGTGCGACCTGCGCATTTGTTGCACATCGTCGCCACAGCTCATCATCTTCGTAGAGTGAAAGTACGTGCTTAGCAAACGACACTGCATCGTCTCCAACAAGACAATCAGTTTCAGCGCTGAGGAGCATTCCTTCCATGGCAACAGGTGTGCAGACAAAGGGAACACCGTGCATTGCTGCTTCACCGATTTTACCCTTGATGCCAGCGCCATATCGAAGTGGTGCAACAACAACTCTGGTTTTTTCGTAGAGCGGTTCAAGATCTTTTACCCAGCCAAGTAACTCAACTTTTGGACCTGCCAACCTTGCAACCGAGTCAGGCAAGTTAGCTCCAACAACTTGAAGTGACACGTCAGGATGCGTTACATGAATTAATGGCAAAACTTCTGTGATGAAGTATTCCATTGCGTCAACGTTAGGTTGGTGCTGAAAGTTGCCTACAAAAAGAAGTCCGCTACGTGCTGACAAGTCTCCCGAGTGCACCAGTGCACTGTGAATGTTTGACAAGAGTGCAATGCGTGCACCAGGCACTGCTTCATTCAAAATAGTTCTCTCAACTTCGGTGGTTACGAAAGTTGCATCAACGCTTGCAACAAGCCCAAGCTCAGTTTCCTTAAATGCTTGCGCTTCACGTCTGACTAGTTCAGAGTTTTCAATTTCAGATCGACGAAGTTCACGAACATAGTGCAGATCAACTGTGTCGTAGAAGATCTTTGCTTGTGGAGCAAACTCACGTAGTAGTGGCAGTGTTAGCTTTGCCTCGTTTGGTCGAGAAAGAATCGCTGCGACAAGTACATTTCCGAGTCGCTTAATTTCATTTCCGTAAGTAACACGAGCATCAATTACTTCAACTTCAAGGTCCCTGAGTTGGCTCGCGTAAGGCTCCTCAACTTTCCCAGCAACTGAAAGAAACGTAACGCCGTATCCCATTTGAACAAGAATTTTTATAATCGCAAACATACGAACTGAGCCTGAATCACGATCGGGTTCTGGGACTTTTGCGTCAACAACAAGTATGCGACCATTCTTTGTTCGCCATGATGCACCAGACCAATGATCGTGCCCCGACGTCCATTGCTGGCCCATCTCGCTCGACCACTTAGTAATGAATCGTTGTCGATTTGTAGACATGAGCTCCTGTTTCACAGGACTCTCATCGGTGCCGTAGGTTCCACCTTCAAAGTGAAATATCTGCGACTTCGGTTGCAACATAACTCGGTACCCCGCCGCACGAGTTGCGAAGCTGAGATCTGTTTCTTCGTAGTACGCCGGAGCATACGAAAGATCGAATCCACCAGTTGCAACCCACACTGATCGACGAAGTAGCAGCGATGCCCCTGAGCAGTAGTCAACTTCACGAATGTTCTTATACATATCGCGACTTACCCGGTCCCACTTTCCTACATTGACGCCGCTACCGTCACGAAAGATCGCGCTTCCAGCTTCTTGAAGCACACCAGTTGGATACAACAACATTGAGCCAACTATTCCAGCCGTTGGGTCTTCGTCGAGTGTTTTAGCCAGCGCATCAAGCCAGCCATGACGAACAATCGTGTCGTTGTTAAGTAGTGCAATGTATGGAGCAGTACACGATGCAACTCCTGCGTGAACCGCTCTAAGGAAACCAACGTTTTCTGCGAGCGTCACAACACGTATGCCCACGATTTTCGAAAGCCGACTAGAAGTTTCATCACTCGATGCGTCATCAACAACAATTATTTCGTGCGGTGTTGAACTTAGGTTTAGTACAAGTGATCGAAGACATGACTCAGTCATTTTCCAATTGTTGTGAACTGGAATTACCACGCTGACCCGTGGCGTGGTTACAGCGGTAAATGTAATTTCTTTGGTTGATGCAGTAATGAGTTTCACTTCAGAAAGTATCGACTTTTTCTTTTTCTTGTCACGAATTCGAATCAGTGTGTTTAGTGCCTTAATGACAAAAATTAAGAGCTTTGCGGCTAGTTCAAATTGCTTTGAGTCTTTTGGCAAGATGCGACAAAGTTTCTTACCTCTTGACGAGCCCGCAGCATCGAGTTTGGAGCGTAAGCGCTGCTTAACAAAACGACCCGAATGGTCAAGGCGAAGTAAATACACAAGGTTTACGAGTGCCGTAGTGACACGAGTGAGACGCGATGGGCGGTTTTGCACTTATGAACCTCTCTCGTCTTACTCAGCTCGATACTAGAAATAGCCTACCGGCTCTTTTTTCTTTATTTGTAACGCGAATTGAGTACGATGTCGATTAGTGAACTACGTATGGCTCCTACTCATTGTGTTTGCGGTCAACCTTCTGCCCGCCTTTGGGCCACCTACTTGGTTAGTTCTCGTGATTGCACAGTGGCGATGGCATTTAAATCCAGTAGTCGTGGTAGCCCTCGGAACATTTGGGGCGGTTGCGGGTAGGGGGATCCTTGCCGTTACGTTTGGCAGACTGCGCGATCATTTACCGAAGCGATACATAAAAAACCTGAACCGTGTTCACAAGAAAATTAATGAGCACCCATCTGGCACGATTGCTTGGTACATAATTTTTTTGTTTACCCCAGTTCCCTCTGCACAGCTTTTCTGTGCTGTGGGACTACTAGAAATGCCTCTTCGGCGCATTCTCCTTATATTCGCGCTTGGAAGACTCGTTTCTTATTCGATATATGACGCAACCGCTTCGGCTGTGGGACACGAATTTCACAGTCTTTGGAGTAAGTACTGGGGAAGCCCATTCGCCATTGCGCTACAGATCTCGTTTCTTGTTGGCGTGAGTGTGCTGCCTCTCATCTCCTGGAAAGAGAAGGGTCTGCCATCTGAGAAACCCTAAGTTACAGACAAAATTAGTTGATTCTGTATGAAATCCAATAATGGACAATGTCCAGAATGTTGCTATAGTTTCATTCGTGACAATTGCTCCAAATGATGTATTTCGAGACAACGGAATGCAAGCAACTGCACAACGACTCGCTGTTCTTCGCGCAGTTTCTAGTCAACCTCACATCACAGCAGATGTCGTTGTTGCAATCGCAACAAAAGAAATTGGAACTATTTCTCGTCAAGCTGTCTACGACACACTTGGTCTGCTCGCAGAAAAGGGAATCATTCGAAAGATCCAACCAGTTGGATCACCCGCTCTTTACGAAGACCGAATAAGTGACAATCATCACCATTTAATTTGTAGAAATTGCGCAATGGTTGTTGATGTTGACTGCGCTGTGGGACAAACACCTTGTCTCACTGCAGCAGACGCCATGGGTTTTGAAATTGATGAAGCAGAGGTCGCCTACTGGGGCCTCTGTCCTAGTTGTCAAAAAAGTTCGAAGTAACGCAGTACCGCTATCTATAAAGGAGAAAATATGACAGAAGCAAACAAGTGTCCAGTTGTTGGAGGCGCAAGCACTCGAGTAACTGGCTTACAGAACAACGCACAGTGGTGGCCTAATCAACTCAACATCAAGTTGTTACACCAGGCAAATCCTGCAGCGAGTCCTATGGACAAGAACTTCAA
>CAIJWX010000091.1:0-1853 GCA_903824535.1 uncultured Actinomycetes bacterium
GTTGGCCCGCTTGATTGGATCACGACGAGTGGCAATGAGTCGCTTGTAACTCCTGAAAGTCTGTTTGAGAACTGCCCCGCGTCAAGGCGCATTCGAGGATCTGGAATTGCAGCCTGAGCAAGAATCATGTCCAAAGTACCAAGCTCTGGGCGTACCGGTAGTGGTGAGTGAATGCGCTGGCGCAGGACTGCCTCTGGTGTCATTTCATCAAAAGGTGCTTCGCCGGTTACTGCTTCGTACATTATGAGTGCGAGTGAGTAAACATCAGTCTTTTCAGTTACCGCTTCGCCAAGCACTTGTTCTGGACTGAGGTAGCGAACATCATCGAGTGAAAGTCGCTC
Organism: uncultured Actinomycetes bacterium; assembly: GCA_903824535.1. GTDB lineage: Bacteria > Actinomycetota > Acidimicrobiia > Acidimicrobiales > RAAP-2 > RAAP-2. The sequence goes on from CAIJWX010000091.1 coordinate 342, forward strand.
ACGGTAAAGAGCGCCAATGCCCGCGAGTGCCACATCAGAAACTCGAACCGTTCCCTCTTCATCGAAGAGGAGCTTTGATGGCGAAAGTTCAGAATGGACAAAGTCATTTTCATGGAGATAATTGAGCGCGCTCGCTACGTCACGACCAAGTCTTGCGGTGTCGTCTGAGCTCAGGATGCGACCAGATGAAAGAACGTCTTCGAGCGATCCACCACCGAGGTATTCCGTAATCATGAAAATTGCGCCGTGCTCTTGGCCGCCGTCATAGACACGGGCCAAGTGAGGGTGGCTAAGAGTTGCTGAGCGAACGATGTTGTCTCGGAAAGCCCTTCGCACTTCTTCATGCTGTGCGAGTGCTGGTAGCAAAACCTTTACAACCACCGTTCGGTTGAGTGAAAGATCTTCAGCAAGGTAGGCCTCAGCGGTGTGGCCAACGCCGATCAGGTCGATAATCCGGTATCGTCCGGCCAGTTCGTAATTTGGGGTGAATGTAGACGCCATTAGGTCTATAACCCTAGTTAAGGAAGGCTTGCCTCGTAATCGCCTTTATTTAATAGGGATTCAAACTGACTTCCTGGAATCATTGGGACGCCCAATTCTTCTGCTTTGCTGACCTTTGAAGCCCCGGGGGCGTCGCCAACAACTACGCAGTACGTCTTTTTAGAGACAGAACCTGGAGAAGTGCCTCCCCTGGCAATAATGGCTGCTTCTGCGCCGTCGCGAGAATAACCATCAACTGATCCAGTCACGACAACTGCCTTACCACTAAGAGTCTGTTCTAGCTCGTTGGTGACTTCAGGTTCAATGAGGGCAACGCCTGATGCTTTGAGCCTGTCAAGACGAAGTGCACTTTCTGGGTCACGAGCAAACTCAAACATTGACTGTGCAATCACTGGACCGATGCCGTCGATTGCCTCCAAGACTTCAAGTGGCGCTGCCTTCAGGGCATCGTAGGTTCTGAACACTTTTGCGATTTCGCGTGCGGCAACTGGTCCAACGTGTCGAATACCGAGGCCTACGAGTACACGGCTGAGTGGCATTGTTTTAGCGCCATCAATCGCGCTGACTAGAGAGTTCGCAGAAAGTTCCCCGAGTCCTTCGAGCGCCGCAATGCGTGCAACATCAAGTGTGAAGAGATCCGCAACATCACTAATCAGACCAGCTTCAAGCAATTGAGAGACTCTCTGCTCACCGAGACCTTCAATGTCAAGGGCGCCCCTCGAAGCGAAGTGAATTATTTGTTGCATTTGTTGGGCCGGGCATGCAGCATTTACGCAGTACGTATCTGACTCTTCACCGACGCGCTCTAATGCACCACCACATTCAGGACACGTTGTTGGGAACTTCCAAGCTGGCTTCCTTTTGAAGTCCTTTTCAGGGACTGCTGCAACAACTTCAGGTATGACATCGCCCGCTTTTCGAACAATGACGAGGTCGCCTGGACGAACATCTTTCAGTGCAACTTGATCTTGATTATGAAGCGTCGCCATAGAAACCGTGGAACCAGCCACA
>CAIJWX010000092.1:0-14721 GCA_903824535.1 uncultured Actinomycetes bacterium
TTGAGAAAAGACTCCTTGCTGTGGCTCAATTTTTGCCCATTCCAAAGAGAGTCTGAATGAGTTGAGCCCAAGTGACTCAATAATGTCGAGATCTTCTTCGTATCTATTCCATGAATCACATGCATCGCCACATGGTTCAGCAGCAATAGTGTCTGGCTTGGTTTCGTAGCGGAACCAGTCAGTATTTTCACCGCCGCCCTCGATTTGGTATCCCGATGTTGATGTTCCCCACAAAAAATCTTTTGGAAATGAGGTTTGGCGTTCTGACATATTTCAGTCCTTTTAATTATTTGAGCAAGATTCGCACGAATTGCTTCAACTTTGGAGCATACTTAGATTTATGACCAAAAAACATGCCCCACTAAGTACTGATCTCGCCAAGAAAATGCTCGAGACCGCCTACAACGAAGCTGCGCTTGGACTTAGCGAAGGTGGCATTCCAATTGGAGCGGCACTATTCACAAGAACTGGTGAACTACTTGGCTCAGGACACAATCGCCGTGTTCAAGAAGACGACGCTTCAGTACACGCCGAAACAGACGCTTTTAGAAAAGCTGGAAGACGACGTGACTACCCAGACTGTGTGATGGTCACCACCCTCTCGCCTTGTTGGTACTGCTCAGGACTTGTGCGTCAGTTCAATATTGGTGCAGTGGTGATTGGTGAAGCACAGACGTTTCACGGTGGTCACGACTGGCTTGAAGAACTAGGCGTAGAGATCATTGTTCTTAACGATGCAGCGTGTATTGAAATACTTTCAACGTTTACTCACGAACACCCCGAACTTTGGAACGAGGACATCGGGTTGTAATTAACGAACTGGCGCCCCAAAGAGTCGGTCACCAGCGTCACCAAGTCCAGGTGCGATGTAGCCAACATCAGTTAGCTTCGCATCAAGTGCTGCACCAAAAATTTTAATTTCTGGATATTTAGAAAGTACATAGTCAATTCCTGGTTGCGCTGCGAGCAGACACAGCACTGTTACGGGACCCGGGTTGCGCTTTGCAATGATGTCAAGCACGCACACGAGTGATCCACCTGTTGCGAGCATTGGGTCACAAATAACTATTGGTGCACCCTCTAAGTCTTCAGGCACACCGTCTAGATATACATCGGGCAGAAGAGTCTCTTCATTTCGGCGAAGACCCATAAGACAAACTCGGTGAACCGGAAGAATTTCTTGCGCGGCAGGACTCATTCCGAGCCCGGCACGAAGGATTGGAATAATCACATACTGCGTGTCGGCCTTAACTGCTGGTGCACCCTTTACAACTGGAGTGTCAACAGTCGTTGCAGAAACCTTGGCGTCACGAAATGCCTCGTAGGCAACAAACCTTGCAATTTCTCCAGCAAGACGTAGGAAGTCTGCGTTCGATGTCTTTTCATCTCGTAGTTGACGGATCTTGTCCGCCACTAATGGATGGTCAATAAAGTAAGTAGAAGCCACGTCGACACAATAGGCCATGGCGCTTCGTGAATTCCTGCACAAGTGAACAAGTAACATCAAGCAATGGCTATCTCGCACTCCACAAGGCCAAGCGCAAATCCTCTTGGTGGGGTGCACTCAAAGTACCCAGGCCCTAAAGCTCAGATTTCAAGAGATAAAACACTCTCCTGGTGGCGACGAATCCTTCCAGTAATTGCATCTCACAAGCTCACATTTGTTATTTCAATCGGATTATCACTCGTCAGTTTGATCTTCCAAACCCTGGTGCCAAACATGCTGAACGGTGCTATTGATAACGGACTAATTAAACACACCGCCAACCTTCACCGCGCAGTTATTGAAATCTTGATAATTGGTGTGCTCTCAGGAATTACAGGCATCATTTCGCGACAGTACGTGTACTCAACCGCGTACAACGTAGAAGCAGACTTACGTGCACTTATGTATAACCACCTCACGTGGTTGTCATTTAGTTTTTATGATCGCGTCCAATCTGGCCAACTGATAAGCCGATCAAACAGTGACATCAGAAGCGTCCAGATGTACTCAACGTTCGCTCCCCTAATTCTTGTGCAGTGCTTTATTGGAGTGCTGGCCTTCGGATTCATGTTGTCAATCAATGCACCACTGGCACTTATTGCCATGGCCATCATGCCAATGCTCTACTTCATTGGAATCAAGATGCGCCGAGTGCTTTTTCCAATTTCGTGGATTCTCCAAGCACGTCTCGCTGACGTGGCAACCATTGTTGATGAAAACATAAATGGTGTTCGCGTAGTTAAATCTTTCGCCCAAGAAGAAGCCGAAGTAAACCGACTCGCTGATGCGGCGGAACGAGTTTCGTGGGGTTATGTGAAAGACGCAGAAATTCGTGGTGTGTGGTCACCTTGGGTCCAGAGTCTTCCTCAATTAGGTCTCGCACTCGTGCTGTTTTTTGGTGGATGGATGGTGCTGCAGGGCAAACTTGGAATTGGTGCGATTTTGGCATTCAATGCGTACCTCTTGATGCTCCAAGCACCGTTCATGATGCTGGGGCAACTTGTAATGATGGGCCAGCGAGCCAAAGCAAGCGCAGAGCGAATTTTTGAAGTTCTCGACGAAATTCCCGAGGTGTTCGAGCGTCCTGGAGCTTTTGATCTAGAAAATGTTTCAGGAAAGATTGATTTCAATCACGTCAAGTTTTCATATGCGAATGGTGCAGAAATCTTGCATGATTTTGATGCTCACATTGAAGCAGGAGAAACTGTTGCCCTAGTAGGACGAACGGGATCGGGTAAATCAACAGTTGCCAGACTCCTCACACGCTTTTATGACATCAACGATGGTTCAATAACCATTGATGACAAGGACATAAAGGACGTCACCTTGCAATCACTTCGTGACACGGTAGGTGTTGTTCTCGATGATCCATTCTTGTTCTCAATAGCTATTCGAGACAACATTGCGTACGGGCTACCTGACGCATCTCTTGATGACATCATCGCTGCTGCAAAGGCTGCAAACGCACACGAATTCATTGTGAAGCTCCCCGAAGGATACGACACCGTAGTTGGAGAGCGCGGCTACACACTTTCGGGTGGGCAACGTCAACGTATCTCCATTGCTCGAACACTGCTAGTAAATCCACCAATTCTGATTCTTGACGACGCCACAAGCGCCATTGACGTTCATGTTGAAGCTGGCATCTACGAAGAGCTGTCGAAACTTCTCACAAAGCGAACAACAATTGTTATTGCTCACAGAATTTCAACGATCGCACTTGCGAGCCGAGTAATTTTGCTCGACGAAGGCCGAGTTATCGCAACTGGAACTCACGAAGAACTGCTCGCTACGTCGTCTCTCTACGCCGAAGTACTCGCTCAAACCACATCGGATGGTGAGTGATGGGTTGGGGCGGCGGCGGAGGCGGTTGGGGTGGTGGACCTGGTGGAGGGATGTTCCAAGCAAGTGGGAACACCGGACTCCCCTTTGGAGGAATCCCAAGTGAACTAATGGAAGAAGCGACGAAGATCATCGCAACTGAACCAGCTCATGAACCTTCCGTAATCAAATTCACGCAACTCCCAAGTGAAGAGGAGAAGCAACCACTAACGCTGTACCGAATGGTTAAGGCATTCCCCCTCTACGTTCTTTGGGGAACACTGCTCACAATATTTATTAGCGCAGCCCTACAAGCCGGACCAAAGCTCACCGAATACGCAATCAACAATGGAATGACCGAAGGGCACCGCTCGCTTACCGTAATTATTGTTTGCGGAAGTTTGTACTTAGTCGTTGCTGTAGGTGGCGCGATTCTTCAACGTTTGCAGATTGTTGTTACAGGTCGACTCGCTGCGCGAGTTATGAATGCACTTCGCATTCGTGTCTTTACCCACTTCCAGCGACTGAGTCTTGATTTCTTCACCGCCGAAAAAGCTGGTGTGTTGATGAGTCGAATGACCAGTGATATTGAAAACCTGCAGCAACTTATTCAAGATGGCATAAGTTCCTTTGCTCTGCAGGGACTAACGATGATAATTATCACCATCGTGCTATTTACAACAAACGTTGTGCTGGCTCTCTGGACAATTCTTTTGATAGTTCCAATTCTTTTCGCATTCTCAATATGGTTCCACATCGCATCAGAAAAGGGATACCTACTTAGCCGCGATCGCATTGCAAATGTGCTTGCTGATCTCTCCGAGTCTCTGTATGGAATTCGTGTGGTGACAGCGAATAACCGACAGAGGCGCAATGTACTCAACCATCAACACGTAATTGGTGCATACCGTGATGCCAACCTCTATACCGGTCGTGTTAACGCAATCTACGGTCCGTCAACATCAATGATTGGAGTCCTTGGACAAGGAATTCTTCTCGGCATTGGTGGAAACATGGTGCTTGATCACAAACTCAGCATTGGTTCGCTCGTTGCGTTCTTCTTGTATCTCAACCGCTTCTTTAGCCCAATTCAGCTGCTTGTTCAGCAGTACAACGCGCTACAACAAGGACGCTCATCAATCATTCGACTACGTGAACTACTCGAGACACCTCCTAGCGTTAATGAAGTTGTTGACGCCCCTGATCTGGCAACTATCGAAGGACGAATGACATTTGAAAATGTCAGTTTTGGATATATCCCAGGACGCCCGGTACTTGAGAACATCAACTTAGAAATTGCTCCAGGTGAATCAGTTGCATTCGTTGGACCAACTGGTGCTGGTAAGTCCACCATGGCAAAACTTGCCAATCGTTTTTATGACCCCACCGAAGGCCGAGTACTTCTCGATGGTGTTGATATCAAATCAGTTTCTTTACAGTCACTTCGATCACAGCTTGGAGTTGTGCCGCAAGAAGCATTCCTCTTCGCTGGATCAATTCGCACAAACTTGCGATTTGGTCGTAGTGGCATTACTGACGAAGAGATTGAAGATGCCATCGATGTCGTAGGTTTACGTGACCTCGTTGATCGTCTCCCCCAGGGCGTTGACACAATTATTCATGAGCGCGGCCAGACACTTGCTGCAGGTGAGCGTCAGTTACTGGCACTAGCGAGAGCATTCCTAGCTCGTCCACGTGTTCTTATCCTCGACGAAGCAACGTCGTCGCTAGACCTTCGTAGTGAAACAATCATCGAGCGAGCACTCGATCGAATCTTGGAAGGTCGTTCAGCAATTCTTATTGCACACCGACTCACCACCGCCCAACGAGCCAACCGAATAGTTGTTATTGACCACGGTGGCATTGTTGAAATGGGAACTCCTAAGGAGCTCCTTGCAAAGGGCGGTGCCTATGCCGGTATGTATAGCGCTTGGCTTGAATCAGGCGGTCGTGATGCGACCCGCACTGATGCTTAAACGAGGTTTTTAAGCATCTCAATCATCTGAGGCTTTGTCTGATCACCAAGTGGAACTGGGTGGATCTGCAAGTGCGTTACTCCAGCTTCTTTGTAAGCAGCGAGGCGCTCTTTTACGTATCCCTTTGATCCACAAATGGTTGTGAGCTCTAGGAATTCTTCTGGAACTGCAGCTTCAGCTTCTGCCTTTTTTCCACTCAAGTAAAGCTCTTGGATGATCTTGGCGTCATCGCCGTAGCCGTAGCGAGTTGCGAGTTCGGTATAGAAGTTCTGGCCAACTGCACCCATTCCACCAATGTAGAGAGCTGCCATTGAACGTGCGTACTGGCGAACCTTGATTGCATCTTCGCCTTCACCAATCGCCACGAGTGAACCAGCGCTGATCATAAGTTCACCAAGTGAAGCGTCACGCTTAGCTTTACCAGCCTTGAGAGACTCACCCCAGATGTCATTCGCTCTTTCAGGAATGAAGAAGATAGGCATCCAACCGTTTGCAATCTCAGCAGTTAGCTCCACGTTCTTCATGCCAATTGAAGCAACCCAGATAGGAATGTTTTCGCGTACCGGGTGATTAATTAGCTTGAGTGGCTTTCCGAGTCCGGTGCCCTCTCCCGCTGGAAGTGGGAGCTTGTAGTACTTACCGTCGTATACGAGCTTCTCGCGTCGCCACATCATGCGACAGATGTCAATGATTTCACGAGTGCGGCCAAGTGGCGCGGTATAAGGAACACCGTGGAATCCTTCAATTACCTGAGGGCCTGATGCACCAATGCCGAGGTGGAATCGTCCGTTTGAAACAAAGTCAAGTCCTGCTGCGGTCATGCCAAGAAGTGATGGTGTGCGTGAGTAGATAGGCAGAATCTCTGCACCAATTTCAACGGTCTTTGTAACTGCTGCGAGGTAGCCCATCTGAGAAACACTGTCGAAGCTGTACGCCTCAGCGAACCAGATGATGTCAAGACCGGCACTTTCCATTTCAACAACATCTTTTTCAATCTCTTTGATGTTGCCCGAATATGTGAGCATTGTTCCGATTTTCATGACTGCCTCCGCGTTTGCTAATTAGTAGCAAACAGTAACCGTACCAGGCACTACCCGCTGACAATAAGCAAATTTCTAGGCATACATTGGAGATTTTCTATCCAAGATTCTTATTTTAAAGATTGGGCCAGACGATCGCGAAGTGCGTTTTTATCTACCTTCCCGATTGGAAGGAAAGGCAGCTCGGCTTCTATTCGTAGGATCTTCGGAATTTTGTAGCCAGCCAGATTTGAGCGACACCACTTCAATAGGTCGTCTTCAGATGCAATCGAGTTTTCATGAAGGACCACGTAAGCAGCACCTATTTCTCCCCATTGCTCATTCTTCAGACCGAATACTGCTGCTAGCGCAACATCTTCGTGCGCTTCCAGAACTAACTCAACCTCTCGTGGATAAACATTGAGCCCTCCAGACTTAAACATCTCTGAGCGTCGGCCAACAAGGCGAAGAGTGCCATCAGGATTCTGGACTGCCACATCACCCATTTTCAAAAAGCCATCTTCAGTAATTGTTTTCTTTGTGGCTTCGGGGTTGTTCCAGTAGCGAAGAAAAATTGCAGGATGGCGATACCAAACTTCGCCTTCAGTGCCCGGCTCAACTTCATTTCCATCTTCATCAACCAACAGCACTTCGGCATCAGGATTCGCATGACCGACAGAATTGGCAAGTTGCTCAGGTGAGTCACTCAGGTGAGACCAAGCGGCATTACCAACAGTTTCAGTTTGACCAAACGTTGTCAGAAGCTTTACGCCTAGATTTTTATAAATATTCACGAATTCAATTGGGAGCGCAGCTCCACCCCACGCGACAATCTGAAGACTCGAGAGATCTGTTTTTGCAAAGTCAGGATGCAGAGCAACTAATTGAAGAACTGTTGGAACATGTTGAAGATTAGTCAACTTAAGTTCCTCTATGAGACGCAGAATATCTCCGGCATCAAACTTTTCAATAAAAGCGAGCATGCCTCCTTCAACCAATGTTGCACCACAGACGTCGACTATGCAACCGGTGTGGTTCGTTGGCAAGTTGCATGGAACACGGGGGCGAGAAACAAGCATGGCATCTGCGTCGCAGTACGCTCCGTACGCCAAAGCAAAGTGAGGAATTAACGCTCCCTTTGGTGCCCCGGTAGATCCTGAGGTGTAAACGATTGCCCCTGGATCGCGAGGTGACACTTCAGGCAAACTTTGGTTAGTCGCTCGAGATAAGAAATCTGCCATGCTGCCAAGCGCACCAGCAGCGTCGCCATTGTCAAGTCGAACTGCCTCACGAAGTGTTGAATTGTTTAGCAGTACTTCTATCTCTTCTACATACGAGCGACCTGCATTGGCAGCGAGTGAAAAAATTAAAACAGGCTCACAGTTGGAAACTACGTGAGCTTGTTCACGAGGTGTGTATGAAGGATTTATCCCTGTATAAATTGCGCCAGACCTCATAATTGCTAGAGCAGCAATCCAAAATTCTGGTCTCGGCGTTGAGAGCACTACAACACGGTCACCTTTGTTAATACCACTAGCGATAAGTGCTCGAGCGAAATTTGTGACTCGTTGATCGAGCTCGCTATATGAAATTTCAGTGCCTTCAAACCAAGTCGCAGGAGCTTCTGGGGTAGCTGAAGCAAAGTATTTCAGCGCTTCAGAGAACTGCTCAAATTTTTTGTTTGTCACGGATTCCTTTGCTTATAGTCTTATAAAAGCAACTATATGCTTGCATCAAAGGGGGTCTTATGTCATCAATTGCTTTTGGTATGCGTGGAAAAATGCAGCCAACAATCCCTGTGGAAGAAGCACATCTGCATATTGGTAAAGAGCTTTTTAGCACCGATTGGCTCACCATAAGTGAAGATAGAGTCAAGCAATTCCGCTGGTCAACATTCGCTAATGGTGATGATGCCGACATGGAAATGTGCCTAACAAATCCTGTTGGGTACGAAAATGTAGATGGCTTTATGTTGGTATCTCTTCTCATCACCGCGCACTTCAACAACAACCCCATTAACTCACCAGGTGCTTTCGGGCTTAATTACGCTCTCGAAAACTTCAGATTTCCGGCACCAGTTTTTCTAGAACAACGTGTGAAGGTAACCGCCACGCTCACAGATGTTCGCATGCATGCAAAAGGCACACTCATTACAACTCACAACGTTATGGACCTTGAAGAATCAGAGCGCCCAGTTCTTGTTGGTGACTGGACAAATTTAGTGGTGACTGACAGTCAATGAGTGATCAGCAGTACTCGTGGCAGCCCGAGATAAAAGTTCATCGACGACCATTAAGCGAACTTCATTCTTCAGTTGGGAAAGAGATCTTTTTAACGCAGTGGCGAAGTGTCGACAGAGCTCACCTCGATCAGTTCCACTGGGCGGTAGACGCTGTTCCTGAGTCATCAGATACCTGGGTTAACTCAGATTTTCCAAGAGCAAGCGAAAATATCGACGGATTTATGTTGCTTTCTTTACTTGAGTCAGCATTTTTCGACAACTTTCCTTTTTATGAAGAAGGTGTAGTGACATACAACTATGGCGTCGATTCACTGCGCTTTCCAGCGACTGCTTATCTAGAGCACCAAATGAGAGCTCGCGCGGTGCTCCTCTCCGTGACTGACAAGCCGAGTGGTTTTCTTTGCCGTATTAAATCTCTGATGGAGCTGCAGGGAATAGAGAAGCCTGCACTTTCTTTAGAATTTCTAATTCTTTTAACTCAAACGAAAGTAAACAAATGACAGAACTGTGGCAAAAAAGTGCAGTAGAAATTTCAAAAATGGTTCGTTCAAATGAAATCTCTGCAGAAGAAGTAGCGAAGTCACACTTAGAGCGAATCGCTGAAGTGAACCCAAGACTTAATGCACTCACGATTGTTGATACTGAATCAGCGCTGCGAGCAAAAAAATTTGACCAAGGTAGTCGCCTAGGCAGGCTTGCTGGTGTGGTCTTCGCTTCAAAAATCAACGTAGACCACAAGGGGTACCCGACTGATGATGGACTGACGTTTCAGGCAGATGCGGTTGCGTTGTCCACAACTCCAGTGGTGCTTGGCCTCGAAGAGGCTGGCGGAACCATGATTGGCCGGTCAAATTCACCAGCAATGGCTCTTCGAATTCATACAGACAATGCACTGCACGGTGCAACGTTAAACCCTTTCGATAAGGAAATAACCCCTGGAGGCTCAAGTGGAGGCGCTGGCGTGGCGGTTGCAACTGGCATGTGTGCCGTTGCTCAAGGAAACGACATCGGTGGCTCGGTTCGTTGGCCAGCATTCAACTCAGGTATTACAGCTCTTCGACCAACTGTTGGACGAATGCCCACAATGAAAGCAAACACGACATCGCCACGTTTTACATTTAGTTTGTTGATGTCAACAAACGGTCCAATTGCTCGAAACATGGACGATCTATGGGCAACATTTGATGCCATGTCTGTTTATAACCGTGACGACCCGAGGGCAGTTTCATTTCCGATAGATAACTATGGACCAAAGGTCTCAAAGAAGGTTGCACTTGTCAGTAATGACGGGCACCACATGAGTTCTGAAACAAAACAAGCACTCTCAACTGCGGCGAAACACTTAATTGATGCAGGCTACGAGGTGGAGGATGTGAATCCACCAATGCTCGAAGAAACATTCAGTATGTGGCAGCGAATTGCTGCACCCGAATTACTTCTTAACGCTGCACTCGTTGAGCAAATACCTGATCCAGGATTTGTAGCTTGGGGACGGGAACTAATGAAGAAGATGCCAGAAACAAATTTTGAACTGTACTTTAAGGCTCTCGCGGAGCGAGACATTATCTGTCGGGCATGGACTGCGTTCATGCAGGAGTATCCGCTAATGCTGATGATTACTAATGGTAATCACACCATGCCAGCGGCCTACGACACACAAGGAACGGCAGCCGTAGACGACATCTTTGAGCAAATGCGTTATCAGTTCTCACTTCCGACAACTGGTTTCCCAGTATTGCAAGCACCAATCAACGTAGGCGTAGCTAAGCCCAATGGTGTTCAACTTGTAGCTTCTTCATTCCGCGAAGATCTACTAATTCAAGCTGGAAAAGCACTCGAAGATCGTGAAGGCGTTCGCCCAGTAATAGATATCGCTTGGTGATTACTTAGTTGTTGGCTTTCCACCAACAACTGTTCCAATGACTTTGATGTCCTTAATCGTGATTGGATCAGCGCTGAGTGGGTTCTCCGCTAGCACTGTGAAGTCTGCGAACTTGCCAACTTCAATTGAACCAAGTACGTCATCACGATTCATGAGATAAGCAGATCCAAGCGTCATGGCAGTCAAGGCTTGCAAAGGAGTGATCTTTTCCGCTGTGCCAAGTTCAAAGTTGCTTCTAGTACGGCGATTAACTGCGCACCACATAGTAAACAGCGGATTAACTGGCGTTACAGGGTGATCTGAGTGGAGTGAAATCACAACACCTGCACGAAGCGCAGATGCGGCGGCGTCCATACGGCGTGCCTTGTCTGGTCCCATAGTTTTCCTGCGGTGAGTGTCTCCCCAGTAGTAAATGTGATTAGAAAAGATATTGGCGCAAAGTCCGAGCGTTGCCATCTTCGCCATTACCGCTGAGGATGCCATTTGAAAGTGCTCCAAGCGGTGGCGATGATTGATTCGAGGAGAAGCATTCAATATTTTCTCAAATGCCCCAACCACTGTGTCAATTGCTTCATCACCATTGGCGTGTACTGCAAGTTGGAATCCAGCGTCATGATATGGAGTTAAATCCTCGACCAGCGTTGCTTCATCAAGTAGCAACTGTCCATGATCTTCGCCACCGCAGTAGCCTGGCCATTTCAATTTCCCGGTAAACCCCTGAATAGATCCATCTGAAACCCATTTAATAGGCCCAAATGTGAATCGCTCATTACTTTCTTCACGCAATTTGAGCATCAAAGGAAAAATAGTTTTCTCATCAAGGATTCGAGACATCTCTTCAACATTCGGAGAATACGTAATACGAACTGGGAAGTTTTCGTCAGAAACAACTTTTGCGTAGGTTTCAAAAGCTTTTCCCGCCGCGAAGAGCGATAGATCGCTTCCTGTCGTAACACCAACTTGGCGTAGCAGCTCGCCACCATTTCGTACAGACTTTTCTGGATCACTGGAAAGTACTCTTACTTGGTCAAAAATAAAGTCCATTGCCTTCTCATGGAACTCACCTGTTGGATTGCCGTCTTGATCTTTTATTACTCCAAGGTCGTCAGTGCTCGATGTAACACCACTTAATTCCATTTGTTTAGAGTTTGCATACGCGAGGTGACCACTGGCATTCATTACTGCAACACCTTGGGAGGTACTAACTCGATCAAGATCCTCACGTCGCAACGCACGTCCATCATGGAACGAGGGGTCAAAACCGTAACCAGAAATTGTTCCGTCAGGGAATTCTCCGGAACGCTCAATTAAACGCTCAACTACTTCTTGAATAGTTTTGCATCCCTTAGAAATAGTTCCGTCAGGGCTTGGTCGGTCATCTATGCCTGTCCAAACAAGTTTGCCCAATGCTCCATCACCGAACGTGTGTCCATGCGCCTCTATGAAGCCAGGAACAATGACTTGGTCTTTGAATCGATCATCAATCTCGAAACTTGTGTCAGAAAGGTATTCACAAATATCGGTGAATTCGCCCACATGCAGGATTCGTCCATCCCTTACAGCGACTGCGTTTGCAATCGGGCAATTATGATCTAGCGTCACAATTTCACGAGCACGATAAATGACAATTGACACAGTTTCCCCTTTGACAACTATTTAATGTAGTCGTAACCTAGGCAAACACTTAACCTATAGATAGATAGGAGAATAGACACATGGCTATTTCAGAAATGTCAGATCGGGTAACTCGGCCTTCACAGGCTCGCTCACGAATCACTTTTGATCGTATTCTTAGCGTTTCAAAAGAAATCATTGTCGAGCAGGGCATCGCAGCGCTCAATACAAATCTTGTTGCTGAGCGTGCAGGAATCAACATTGGAACGGTGTATCACTATTTCCCAGACAAAATCGCGATTCTTATGGAACTGTCAAAAGCAGATCGTGACCTTCGTTCAAGTTACATAATTGAAAAAGTTTCTGAACTTCCATCAGCTCCTGACCTCGAAAACTGGGTACACGAAGTTGTAGATCTCACCTACAAACTACGACGAGACCACCCAGCAACGGTAGAGCTACGTCGTGCAATTCGTTCTATCCCCGAGCTACTTGCTGCGGACCGCATTCGAAACGAAGAAGTAATCACCAGACTGAATACTTTGTATTCAGTTCGCTTTCCAAACGCCGCTGCGGCTCGCAGAAAAATGGTTGCTCGAGTTAACTACGAAACGCTAACTGGACTTCTCGATACATACTTTGATGACCTGTCTCATGACAAAGCGTATTATTTTGAAGTTGCTTCGATGATTGTTGCGCACATGAAAACTCTCGAAGAATAAGAACTAAAAATCCCCCCGGTCAAATGACCGGGGGGATTTTTTATTAACGCAAACTGTTATTTCTCCGAAATCTTCTTACCGGGTCTAGCTAGTCCTTCATACACTGCTCCGACAAGAACAATGATGAGCATCACGAGCAGAGTGACCCAACCGTAGTTAAACAACATTCCTCTACCACTCGATAACGAGCTTGGCCAAACAATGTTGAGCAACATAAGTCCTAAGTACAACAGCCCTCCGATCGTTACTGGCATTCCCCACTTACCGAGTGTGAACGAACCACTTGGTGTCCATCCACGTAGACGAGCAATCAGTGCGCCAAGAACGGTTAGGAAGAATGCGAGATAAATACCTGAAGTAGCGAAGGAGACAAGTGCATAAAGAGCATTGATCTTTGCTGGGTAGGTAAACCAAAGAATGTGAACTGGATTAGCTGGGTTCACAAGTACCAAGAGCAAGAAGAGGAACGGGATAACCGTTGCTACTGCAATTGCATTTCGAGGTGTCTTGTGCTTCTCAGTAACAACCTTCAACGCATTGCTTCCTGGCAGTGCCCCGTCACGTGCGAGAGCGAATACAACTCGTGCTCCCGCTCCTTGAACTGCAGTTCCACAACTGAAGAACGCAATGACAACCATCACAAGGAAGAAGTCCTGTAGCCAGCTAGGAAGAGTGCCTAGAAGCATTGGGATTCCGCCAGAAATGACTGAGCCAATTCCTGAAGATGGTGTAGCTAGGAGTAGGCCCAGTACAAGGATGAATGACGCAATGCCTCCGTAGAGAAGTGCGTTGCGCATTGAACGAGGGACTTGACGACTTGCTTCCTTGGTTTCTTCTGAGATGTCTCCTGCTGATTCGAACCCGAAGAAGATATACACGTTGGCAAGTACAGCTACAAGAGCAGCACCAGTCCACCAGTGACCACCGAAGTCGATTCCGAATGCGTTGGTGTGTAGGTTTTGAGCACCTTGCGTGGTGAAGGTATAGCCGAGTCCGTGGTGAAAGCCCTTTATAGCGAGTGCAATAAATACACCGAAGGTTCCGATTGTCTCAACGTACACACCAAATTTGGTCACGTAACCCATGATCTTTGCGCCAACTGAGTTGAGGAATGCTGAAAGAACAACAATCGCTCCAGTAATTACAAAAATAGTTATGTGATTGGTTGCATCTAGATGAGTATTGAACCAAATATTCGATAACGCAGAGACGTAGCCAACTGCGCCAGAGTCAACTGACGCCACTGTTGCTAGAAGTGCGAAACCGTAGATCCACCCAACGAACCATCCGTATCGTTTTCCAACATTGAATTTCCCGTACTGATAGAGCGCTCCAGATAGTGGATACTCACTTGAGAGCTCACCAAACACCAGCGCCACGAGCATCATTAGTCCAACGACGATTGGAATAGTCCAGATATAACGAGGACCACCAGCCGCAAGGCCAATTACGTACAGCGAATAAATACCCACCATTGGGCTGAGGTAACTAAACGCAACTGAAAAGTTGTCAAAGAACGAGAGAACTCGTGACAACTCCTGTTTATATCCGAGAGCGGCCAAGCGTTGATGTTCTTGGCCCTCCATGTGATCTGTAGACATACTTCCCCCCTTGGCGCAACCTTGTGATTGCCACCACTTGTAACGATAATGATGTGCCTTACTAAAAGTTGGTATTAGCAAAAAGGGTGAAACAAGCCAGTAACCACCCACTAAATGTGAGATTCTTGAATAGTGAGCGATCCAACACCGACGAATGAAGAATACGAAGAAATCATTCGTGATCTAAAGGCTGAAATTGGCCGCCTAAAAGAAGAGATCAGAAAAATTAGACGAGACAACAACGAAGTGCCGCCACACTATTTATAAGTAAAAGACTTTACTTATTTCTTTTTAGCTGAGCTAACAGCTCGCTTCACCGAAATCGCTAATGAAAGTATTGCTAACACTGGAAGTGCAA
>CAIJWX010000093.1:0-4272 GCA_903824535.1 uncultured Actinomycetes bacterium
CCATCCAGGCATCGGGAACGACAGCATCCCGTTATTAGACGGGCCGAATCGCTTCAGCACCGCAAGGAAACTTGGCACCCCAGATGAAGACAGTCGCTCAATCACCTTGGTCACTGTTTCGCCAGCACTGTCTGGCACTGTGAACTGATACTGCACAAAGCCACGCTTTCCATAGAGACGGTTCCAGTCGCGCACACCATCGAGTGGGTGAAAGAACGACGAAAGAGACTGAGGCTGGCCCACCTTTTTCTTTGGTGCAGCGCGGAACCACACTTCATTAAATGCCTTAATGGTCAGTGAATTAAGTAGACCACTTGGTGCATTGAAAGGAACAAAAAGTTTTGCGGGCTTAGGACCTTCGAGCCGTGCATTTGTGTCACCCTTTTTTACGTGGTCTCCTCTAGTGAGGATGGCTCGACCCATTGATGAACCCTTGGTCATGCAGTCAACCCACGCAACGGAGTACTTGTAGGCATCGTCGCCACTCTTCATGGCGCTCATAACTGCATCGAGGTTTTCAAATCGCTCGGTATCAACAAGTACTTGATTTGATTCAATCTTCAGCATCTTCAAGGTGACAGTGGTGATGACACCAGTAAGACCCATCCCACCGATCGTGGCCCAGAAGAGCTCGGCGTCGTCGGTAGGAGAAATAGTTACTGCACCCCTTGGAGTGACGAGGCGCATCTCAAGGATGTGGTTTCCAAATGATCCATCAATGTGATGATTTTTTCCGTGCACGTCTGCAGCAACCGCACCACCCAGAGTTACTTGTCGAGTGCCGGGAGTTACAGGGACAAACCAACCCTGGGGGATAGAGAAACTCAAAAGTTCATCTATGGATGTTCCAGCTCCAACAGTTACAACGCCGTCATTAGAAATGACACCAACGCCGTCAAGATCACGATTATCAATGACTGTTCCGCCACCAAGTTGTGCAGCGTCTCCGTAACTACGACCAAGTCCGCGAGCAATGTACTGCTTGGCGGTGCTCATATCTTTTATGACTTCTAGTTCTGTGGCGGGGCTAACTACGTCGCTCACTGAAGGTGAGGTGCGACCCCACCCGTAGAGAGTTTCTTTACTCATCCGTAGATCCCTACGTACACAAGTGCAATCCAGATGAGCCCTAATACCTGAACAACACGGTCATGAAGAACGAGGTCTTCAGGTGACTGTCCCTTACCGGCTTCAGCAGAACGCATAATGAACAGAATCGCGAATACCACTGGAACCACAGTGAGGCGGATGGGGACAATGTTGTGGTGCACTGAGGACAGACCCGTTGAAGAAGTATCAAACGCCCACAGGCAGTAGCCAGTGACAACGACGGTTGCGCACATGGTGAGTGCTGAGTGAAGAAACTGTGGGGTGTACTCAGTGAGAACTTTGCGTGTTCCACTGATTCCAACATTCTTCAGTTCACTTTCACGTTTTCCAATTACTAGGAATAATGCTCCGAATGAAATAACAACGAGGAACCATGAAGAAACATAGAGGTGTGAAGCAACTGCACCGGCGTAGGCGCGAAGAAAGAATCCACTCGCCACAACACCAAGTTCAATTACAGGAACTTGTTTTAAGTAGAACGAATACGAAAGAGAAATAACTAAGTACAGGCCGAGAATGAGCAGTAATCCTTGCGGGTGCCAGAACGCGAAGGGGATTGCGAACGCAACGCCTACGAGCACTATTGACGCAACGTAGGCAAGTCCTTTAGGAAGTTGCCCCGAAGCTATGGCACGGAACTGCTTCTTGGGGTGCTGGCGGTCCTGTTCAATATCGCGCAAATCATTAAGGATGTAGACCGCCGATGAGAGTGAACAGAAGGCTACAAATGCAGCTGCGGTGTGGCGAAGAGTTCCGGCGTCATGTATTTGCCCAGCTGCCGCAGGGGCCACCCCAATAAGGATGTTCTTGACCCACTGGACTGGGCGCATTGCAGAAATCAGGGCGCGCAGAGGGCCTCTCGAGGTTTGTGGGTTACGGCTCACCCCTCTAACGCTACTAAGTGGTAAATACTTAGAGTTTCTACTTGTAAATGACCAGTATTTAGGTCATCTATGCTGAATGGCGATGGAGCGCACATATCGAGTCGTAGTAGCCAAACCTGGCCTTGATGGTCATGATCGTGGCGCCAAGGTTATAGCCCGCGCACTTCGTGACGCCGGGTTTGAAGTTGTTTACACCGGGCTTCACCAGACCCCTGAACAAATTGTGCAAGCTGTTATTCAAGAAGACGCCGACGCACTTGGTTTGTCACTGCTCTCTGGTGCACACCTCGTACTTGTTCCTCGCATTTTTGATCTCCTCAAGGCCAATGGTCGCGAAGACGTGTTGCTACTTGTTGGTGGCATTATTCCCGAAGACGATATTCCTTCGCTTGAGAAGTTAGGTGTTGCTCGAGTCTTTACTCCTGGCTCGTCACTTGTTGAGATTGGTACATGGCTCGAGTCTGCACTCGACGCTCGTGAAAAATCTCAGTTGTAGTACTTCGTTTTATCCCCCAGCAATGAAAGAACAGTAAATGGACCTTTTTGAATATCAAGGCAAGCAGTATTTCTCGCGCTATGGAATCGCGGTATCACCTGGTGATGTTGCTGACACAGTGGAAGAAGCTGTTGCGGTTGCTGAGCGCATTGGTTACCCAGTCGTTGTCAAGGCGCAAGTAAAAGTTGGTGGACGCGGAAAAGCCGGTGGAGTAAAGCTCGCTGACAATATCGACGAAGTTCGCCTGCACGCTGGAAACATTCTTGGACTCGACATCAAGGGCCACATCGTTCGTCATATCTGGATTGAACGCTCGAGTGACATCTCGAAGGAGTACTACGCATCGTTCACACTCGACCGCCCAAACAAGACGCACCTCGGAATGTTGAGCGCGCAGGGTGGTGTCGAAATTGAAGTTGTTGCTGAAGAGAACCCTGATGCCATTGCGTTCATTTCAATTGATCCAGTTCGCGGTCTTGACATTGAAACGTCACGTCGCTGGGTTGCAGAAGCAAACCTTGATGAAGTTGCTCGCGAACAAGCAGCGCAACTGCTTGTAAAGCTCTATGAGTGCTACACCCAGGGTGACTGTGACCTCGCAGAGATCAACCCACTTATTCTCACCCCAGACAACAAGGTGCACGCCCTCGACGCAAAGGTCACGCTCGACGAAAACGCTTCGTATCGTCACCCAGAATGGGAAGAGTACCGCGCAACTGAAACTGAAGACCCACGCGAGAAGATGGCGAAAGAAAAAGGTCTTAACTACATTGGCCTTGATGGCGACGTAGGAATTATTGCCAACGGTGCCGGACTCGCGATGTCAACACTGGATGTTGTTAACCAGGTAGGTGGCAGTGCTGCGAACTTCCTCGACATTGGTGGTGGCGCCAACGCTGACGTTATGGCTTCAGCGCTGGAAGTAATTAACGCTGACCCGAAGGTAAAGGTCATCTTTGTAAACATCTTCGGTGGAATCACCCGAGTTGACGATGTGGCAAACGGTGTTCTTGAAGCACTCAAGCGCGTGAAGATTGATTCACCGATTGTTCTTCGACTCGATGGAACTAACGCAGTTGAGGGACGTTCAATTTTGGCCCCTCACCTCAGCAACAAATTGATTATGGAACCCACAATGTTGGAAGCCGCACGTAGTGCCGTTGCCTTCACGAAATAAGGACTGAAGATGAGTATTTTTGTAGACGAAAACACCAAGGTAATTGTTCAAGGTATTACCGGTGGACAGGGACGTTTCCACGGTCTTCGCAACCGTGACTACGGCACCAAAATTGTTGGTGGAGTAACACCAGGCAAGGGCGGCACTGACGTTGACGGCATTCCAGTATTCAACTCTGTGAAAGAAGCAGTCGCTGCAACTAGCGCCACTGCGTCATTTGTTTCAGTTCCACCAAAGTTTGCTGCTGCAGCAATTCTTGAAGCCGCTGAAGGTGGCATCACATTTATTGTTTGCATCACTGAGGGAATCCCTGCTCACGATGAAGCAGTTACCTACAACCGTCTCGTAGAAGATTTCCCTGGCGTTCGACTTCTTGGTCCAAACTGCCCGGGCATCATCAGCCCCGGAAAATGCAACATTGGAATCACTTCAGGTGACATTGCACTTCCTGGTGGACCAGTTGGGATTGTTTCACGTTCTGGAACTCTTACCTACCAAGCACTGCACGAACTCAGCCAGCAAGGTATTGGTCAGACCACATGCGTAGGAATTGGTGGAGACCCAGTTCCTGGAACAAACTTCATTGACTGCCTCGCTGCATTCGA
>CAIJWX010000094.1:0-2310 GCA_903824535.1 uncultured Actinomycetes bacterium
GAATTCTTTCTGGGCCATCATACCTATCAGGGCGGCGGAGACAAAGAAAGTGGCTCAGCAAGCCCTCGCTCAAGGAATGTTGCTCGCAACTTTCCCGGGTCACTTGTTGTGATGAGCAGTTCATAATCTTCCCCACCGCTAATCGCCTCTTGCCTCGTTGCGCCATCAGCAACAGCAATGGTGCTTAATGCAAAGCCAACTTTTGAAGCATCAGCCAAACGGTGCAGATCAATGCCAATACCGTCACTGAGATCCATTATTGCGCTGACGTGTGACTTTCTTGCAGCGATTCCCTCTTCAATTCGTGCCAGTGGCCGACACTGTGCTTGTACTAACTCATTGTCAAGTGAAGTGCCGTTACGTCGAAGTCGAAGACCCGCACTAGCTCTTCCGAGCGGACCGGTTACAAAAATCTCATCACCACTTCTAGCTCCGCTACGAAGCACCGCCTCGCCTGGTGGCACTTCGCCAAATACACTCACCGCAACAGAGATGTCATTTGCGCTCGACAGGTCGCCACCAATTACCGCGCAGCCAAACACTTCACTCGCTTTAGCAATTCCGCGGTGCAGCTGTTCTAGGTCAGTTCCAGCCGGAGCGCTCACCGCAACCGTTAGCCCCCGAGGGTGCGCACCCATCGCGGCTAGATCAGAGAGCGCCGAGGTGACGGCTTTGAAGCCCAGGTCTTCGAGTGAAAAAAGTTCAATTTCGAGATGAATTCCATAAACCGCAACATCAGTCGAAATCACCATTTGGCCTAAAAATGGGCCAAGTACGGCCGCGTCGTCGCCAATGTGAACTTCCCCGGAAGGGATGTTGCGCTGACCAACGATTTGGGCGATACGCTCCAATACGTTGTCTTCGCGAGCCTGGTCGTTTTCGGACGAAAAGGAACTCATGTTGATAAACACCTGGGGGGGTGTCTTGACTGCAAGGTTGCAGTCATGTGGAGAAGGGTTTTAACCATGACGTACCCAACTAATAACAAGAAACTCATCGCATGGGTTGAAGAGATTGCTGAACTCACTACACCCGATCGTATCCACTGGTGCGATGGGTCAGCTGAGGAATACGACCAATTGTGTCAACTTCTTGTTGATCAAGGAACATTCACCAAGCTGTCACCGACCAAGCGACCTAATAGTTACTACGCAACCTCAGACCCAGGTGACGTTGCACGAGTCGAAGACCGTACATTCATTTGCTCTGAAAAAGAAATCAACGCCGGCCCGACTAACAACTGGATGGACCCATCAGAAATGCGCAACAAGCTAAAGGGCTTGTTCGCTGGGTCAATGAAGGGACGCACAATGTACGTCGTCCCATTCTCAATGGGACCACTCGGCTCGAACATCTCTCACATTGGCGTTGAGATCACTGACTCCGCCTACGTAGCTGTTTCAATGCGCATCATGACTCGTATGGGTCGAGGCGCACTGGAAGTACTTGGCGACTCTGGTGAATTCGTGCCTTGCTTGCACTCAGTTGGTGCACCACTCGAAGCTGGACAAAAAGATGTCAAGTGGCCATGCAACGCCGACAACAAATACATTGTCCACTTCCCCGAGACGCATGAAATCATGTCCTTCGGATCTGGTTACGGTGGAAATGCACTTCTAGGAAAGAAGTGCTTCGCACTTCGTATTGCATCAGTTCTTGGTCGTGACTCTGGATGGCTCGCAGAACACATGCTCATCTTGAAGCTCACTAGCCCTAAGGGTGAGTCACGCTACGTTGCTGCAGCATTCCCGAGTGCTTGTGGAAAGACCAACCTTGCGATGCTTGTTCCAACTCTTCCTGAATGGAAAGTTGAAACTATTGGTGACGACATTTGCTGGATGAAGCCAGGACCTGATGGACGTCTCTACGCCATTAACCCTGAAGCTGGATTCTTTGGTGTGGCTCCTGGAACAAACATGGAGACCAACCCCAACGCCATGTACTCAGTTGAAGCCAACACCATCTTCACCAACACAGCCATCACTGCTGATGGTGATGTTTGGTGGGAAGGCATGGGAGAACCACCAGCCGGACTTACTGACTGGAAGGGACAGGCCTGGTCGAAGGATCTTGGCACTCCTGCAGCGCACCCGAACTCACGCTTCACTGCACCTGCTGGACAAGACCCAGCAATTGCTCCTGAGTGGGAAGACCCAGCTGGTGTTCCAATCGACGCAATCCTCTTTGGTGGACGACGCGCAAGTGTTATCCCTCTTGTATTCCAAGCTCGCAGCTGGGACCACGGTGTATTCCTCGGTTCAATCATGTCTTCAGAGACAACTGCAGCAGCAACTGGTGCGGTTGGAAACC
>CAIJWX010000095.1:0-1697 GCA_903824535.1 uncultured Actinomycetes bacterium
AGATCTTCTTTAGAGCCTTGTCGCTCTGTTGTTCAATAGTCATGAAGTGACGTGTCATTTGAGTACCTCAGTAGTTGGAATAGTTCCGCTCAGCGCTTCGCTAAGTGCATGTGGGCGCGTGCCATTGGCCATCAAAATCTTGGATGCTCCCCCACTTAATGC
The DNA here is from genome assembly GCA_903824535.1 of uncultured Actinomycetes bacterium. Classification (GTDB taxonomy): domain Bacteria; phylum Actinomycetota; class Acidimicrobiia; order Acidimicrobiales; family RAAP-2; genus RAAP-2. The sequence continues at coordinate 163 of CAIJWX010000095.1, forward strand.
GTCAAGAGCTGCAGTCATCTTTGGGCGCATTCCTTCACGAGCTGCACCAGAAGCAATTAGTTCCTTCACCTGCGCACTCGTTACTGAACTCAGTGCCGACGAAGCATCTTCAGGGTCACTTCTAAGTTGATCAATGTCACTGAGCAGAATAAGAGTTCTGGCCCCTATGGCTCCAGCAATGGCACCAGCAGCAGTATCAGCGTTGCAGTTAATGAGCTCTCCACGGTCATCAACCGCTACCGGGCTAACTACTGGCGTGATGCCAGCGTTCCAAAGTGCTGTTAGAACTTCACTTCTCACCTTCGGTGCTCCACCAGCTCGGTCCCAGGGCATTCCAAGTGAGGTTGCAGTCATGAGAGAACCATCTGCACCATTTAGTCCGGCGCTCGTGAGTCCAGCACTATTGAGTGCTGCAACGACTTGCTGGTTCACGTGACCGAGTGCCATGGCGACGTAGCCCATGGTCTTGGCGTCAGTGATCCTTAAGCCCTCGTGGAATTTGCTTTCAATCCCTACAAGCCCGAGGAGTTCTGCAATCTGAGGTCCACCACCGTGAACAACAACAACGTCAGTGCCACTGGCACGAAGTTTTTCAATGTCCTGTGCGAGGTCCACTAGTACAGGTGAGCGTGGTGACAATGAGTCAAGTGCGTGACCGCCGAGCTTTACGACAACGTGACTCATGGCGTCACCCCACCGAGTGGAAGTCCGAGTGTCTCTTCGCGCTCGGTCGCAACGTTCCAAGCTTGAATAGCTTGTCCCGCTGCACCCTTAATGAGATTGTCGAGTGACGACATGGCAACGAGCCATCCAGTTCTTGGGTCAACACGTGCACTCACGATGCATAGGTTGCTACCAGCGGTGTCTTTAAGGGCTGGTGGTTCGTCGGTTACAACTACGAATGGGTCATTCGCATAGGTTTCGCGAAGTAGATCAAGTGCGTTCTGAGTAGTGAACGATGAATCTGTCACTTGGCCGTAAGCAGTTACGAGCATTCCTCTGCTCACAGGTAGCAAGTGAGGTGTGAAAATAAGTTCCGCGCCAAGTTCTTGCTGAATCTCAGGAGTGTGACGGTGATTTAGAAGCCCGTACGCTTCAGCGTTTCCACTGAGACGTGAGAACTGAAGACGTTCTGCTGCAGCTCTTCCGGCACCAGACGTTCCAGAGAGTGCGTTAACAACAATTCCCTTAGTGGCGATCTTCTTGTTATCGAGAAATGGTCCGAGGGCAAGTGAACTTGCGGTTGGGTAACAACCAGGAGCGGCAATAAGTGTTGCGCCCTTCAGTTCGCTGCGGTGACGTTCCACGAGGCCGTAGACAGACTTCTTTAGAAGTTCTGGTGCGTGGTGTGCATCTGCGTACCAAGTGACGTAGTCCTTTGCATCTTTAAGACGAAAGTCAGCACCAAGGTCAACAACTTGGATCTTCTTCGCAACAAGGTCGGGAACAATCTTTTGGCTCTGTCCGTGAGGAAGAGCCAAAAACACCACATCGAGCTCAGTGCTCAAAACATCAGAGGTCTGAGCAAAAGTCAT
>CAIJWX010000096.1:0-2406 GCA_903824535.1 uncultured Actinomycetes bacterium
GCGGTGAAGTTACCAAGGCGTGCACGCTTTGGTGAACCCAGTCCCTTTAGCGCCAACAAGAATGTTGTGGCTGAAAAGAGGTAGAGAAGATCAATAAGGGTTGCGCGACTCATTGTGCAGCCTCTTCAGTCTTTGCTTTCACAACTGTCTTCTTAGGCTTAAACATTTCAAGCATGCGGTCAGTAACAACAAATCCACCAACCACGTTGAGTGTTCCAAGAATCACTGCAAGGAAACCGAGTACTTCTTCGAGGTTTGTCGTGGCGTTTCCAAGGATGAGCATTGAACCAACGAGGATTACTCCGTGAATGGCGTTTGAACCGCTCATAAGAGGCGTGTGCAAGATTGCTGGAATCTTGGCAACGACCTCAATACCGACGAAGATCGCCAGCACAAGAACTGTTGAATATTGGAGAAGAACATTACCCATTAGGCATTTTCCTTTACTTCTTCGGGGACGATTGCTACGTGAGCAACGCCCAGGGCTTCTGCAGTTGGAGCGTGGTTGACCTGACCACTTCGTGAAACTGTGACACCTATTACTACTGGGTCATTCCAGTCAGGGTTAAGTTGACCCTTTTCGCCAAAGAGTGCGAGGAGCTTCAACACGTTGTTGGCGTACATGAAACTTGCTGACGCACCCATTTCGGCGGGTGGGTTAGTAAGCCCAACAACACTGACGCCGTTGTGGACAACAGTTTCTCCGGCCTTAGTGAGTTCACAGTTACCGCCACCATCTGCGGCCATGTCAATAACAAGTGAACCATCACTCATTGCTTCGACCATTGCTTGGGTGAGCAGAATTGGAGCCTTGCGACCCGGAACTGCTGCAGTTGTAATAACAATGTCAGAGTTCGCGACTTCACTGAGTAGCTGCTTTTGTTGTTCGCTACGCTCGTCGTCAGTGAGTTCACGTGCGTACCCACCAGCTGCGTCTGCAGTTACGGTGAGCTTCACGAATACAGCACCTGCTGATTCAGCTTCTTCTTTTGCAGCAGAGCGAACGTCGTAGGCGCGGACCTTTGCTCCGAGACGCTTCGATGTTGCAATTGCCTGAAGACCAGCAACACCAACACCCATGACTAACACCTTCGCTGGACGAATGGTTCCAGCAGCGGTAGTTAGTAGTGGCAAGAATCGGTCAAAGTGTGACGCACCAGCAAGTGCAGCGCGGTATCCAGAGACTGTTGCCTGTGAGGAAAGTGCGTCCATGTACTGCGCACGAGAAATTCGTGGAAGTAGGTCGAACGAAAGTGTTGTGACCTTCTTGTCGTTCAGAATCTTCACGATGTCAGTAGCTAGCAGTGGTGAGAGGAACGAAAGGTGTGTTGACCCGTCTGGAAGCGCTGATGCTTCAGCGGCGGTTGGTGGGTTCACACGGAGGTTCACGTCACCCGACGGTGCGTCAGTAATTGTCGCACCGACTGCTTGGTAAGCCTCATCAGTGAAGTGGGCCTTGGCACCAGCACCACGCTGGACCAAAACTTCCCATCCATCGCTGACGAGAGTTTTAACGGCGTCGGGTGTTAACGCAACGCGTGTCTCCCCGACTCGTGACTCTTTAAATAGCGCAATTTTCATTATGTAGTTCTATCAGGTCAGCACCTAAATCAGACACCGGCTTGGCTATTTGGCTAGGAATTCAACAATGTGGCCAGCAACTTCATTAGGGGCCGTGACTGCACTCCAGTGCCCTGACTCGCTCAGGCGAACATAGGTAAAGCCATTAGCGCAGTAGTCCCCTGAAGTCTCCATCTGCTCTTCGAGCAGCGCCCAGTCATTGGCTGACCACATGCCAAGTGACGGCGCCTGAATTGGAGGCAGCACCAGAGGCTCACGCATGAAGCCGTCAGCGGTGATGTTGGCTTTGTACCAGTTGAAGTGCGAGACAATCTGACCGTCACGTTCAAGTTCGGCAATGGTCTCTTCGGGCCATGGGTGATCGAGGAATGCGGTCATTGCTTCGTAGTTGTTGTGACGCAAGAACTGCGTTCCGAGGTCTTCGTTGATAAACACCAACATGTACCAACTCTTTTGTTGCTGCTTGATGCCACCATTTCTAAATGCAACCGGGTGGCCAACCGCCAAGACAATGTTCTTTTCAACTCGGTCCGGCAAGAACAATGCCACCGCCCACGCAAGTGCAGCGCCCCAGTCGTGTCCAATAACCGTGAATGTTTCTGCACCGACTGCGTCAGCAATGCATGCAACGTCTGCGACTAGTTCATTGAGCCGGTACTTCTCAACTTCGCCGGGCTTAGAGCTCTGTCCGCAACCACGGAGGTCAGGGGTAACAACGCGGTACCCAGCTGCAACGAGCAGTGGGTTCAGTTCACGCCACATAGTTCCGGTGTCGGGCCAACCGTGGAGCATGATGAGCGTTGGGCCTTCACCTTCAACTCGAAC
>CAIJWX010000097.1:0-2990 GCA_903824535.1 uncultured Actinomycetes bacterium
GAGTTTGTTCTTAATCAAGAGCAGTTCCAAGGGGCCACTGTGTTGCTGGCGGGACCACGATTTGGAACTGGTTCATCACGTGAGCACGCTGTTTGGGCTCTCATGGACTACGGCTTTGAAGCAATTATTGCACCATCATTTGGTGACATCTTTAGAAACAACTCTTCAAAACAAGGTCTAGTAATCGTTGAGTTGCCTTCAAGCGATGTCGAGGAATTAAGCACTCTAGTGAAGGACAATCCTGCGCTGCAGCTAACAATTGATGTTGGGCGCCTAACAGTGGAAGTCGCCGAAACTGGATGGCAACGAGCTTTCACGCTTGACCCAATGACTCGTGAGCGACTTCTCAATGGATGGGATGACATCGGTCTAACAATGCTACGTGAGAATGACATCACGGCATTTGAAAAAAGAACACACATGCCAACACTCAATGGTATATTTGATGCGTCTGGACACGATTTTAATGGCCTCTAATTACAGCTAATTGATCTTTTTTCCATTGAAGTTGACGCCACAAGGATAAGACTACGATTGTCAAACTTGCCGTTGTTAGGCAGATGTTCATGTAAAACGTGTACCACTGGTGAACCAGATAGAAATAATATGTCCAAAACATGCTACAGATAGTTCCAATTAACCATCCGCTCGCTGAAACCCCTTCGACGTCTTTGTATCTTATGCACTTGAGAATTTGTGGGAACCTGTTCCACAGCGCAATTGCACCAACACCAACTACTCCCACGCTCCATCCACCGATGGCTGTCATAAGTCCTGGGATCAACACGACCACGAGAAGATTTATGTATAAAGTACGAATTCCATTTTTCCAATCAAGCTTACGGACAACTAGAAAAATTACCGGAATAGTTGCAATATTTCCCCACGCTGATTCGGGAGAATTGATTGCGAAGCCGTATGCGCTCCACCAGACCGCAAGATACCCAAAAGAGCACCAAGTTGCCAGGGAGATTCCATCAATTCCAACTTTGTAGGCACGATGTAGTTGGTATGCACCCATAAGAAATCCAAAAACTGCACTGATAGTTCCAATAGCTGTCGCGAGCGATAAGTGCATTTTCTTACGCTAGTAACTAGATGTCTCGATGATTCGAATCTTCCACTTCGACTTGGTGATGTCTCCAAATAGTGAGCGACATGATAAGAAGATTGGCAATTCCTGTCACGCCAGTCGCAACAAGTGGCGCAATCATTTTTTCATTAAAATAATAAACCACCCACATTAGAGATCCAAGCGAAAGTACCGCCCAGAACCAAGCAGAAACTCCAAATACATGCTTTTCACGAATCAGCACATTTAGCTGAGGTAAGCGATTCGCTACCATCGCAAGCCCAGTCCCGTATAGTCCAGCGCTCCAGCCCCAGATCATTGCTGGGAGCCAAGAACACAAAAAAATGAAAGCTCCAGAACTCAAAACAATTTTTAGATTCGAAAGGGGGGACAGATAGGAAATAACGAGAAGTTGGATTGGGAAAACAATAAGACTGCCTATGCTCATTACCAACGAGTGGACGACCCATCCATATATAATCCAGTAAATACACATGTAGGCAAACATCAGCCATGTAGCTAATGAAATACCTTCTACACCATCTTTAAGTACACGTCGATATTGAATTACTGTGCCTGGGAGTCCAAGAATTGCCCCCGCCCAACCTGATGCAATAACGAATGAATGTGCCCTCACTTGACAATGCTACACATCATTAAAGCTATGAGGACGATTAATAGCTGAAATCACAGCTTCGAGTGACGCATTAAGAATCGACGAGGTCATTTCAATGCCCCACAATGTGTTTCCTTCAGCATCTTCTACTTACTCAGCGGTAGAAGCTTCCGACCCCGAAATGAGCGTGTTTCTTGATAGTTGCTAGCCTTAAGTTCACATCGATTTCGTCTCGTAGTCCAGACAAAATAGCGTAGATTTGACCATTGCATTCACCTTTTGTGGTGATGTGATTACCGTCAACAAGTACTTACACGAAGATTCGTCGCTGTTCTTATCAGCAGTAACTTCACTAGAAATCATTTGCGGAGTAGGGTTTTCTGGAAGATTCGTTGTCGTAAAAGTGTGAGTGCAACAATGAAGACATTTAGAATTCCAGCGACCGCAGTTGCAAAAAAAGGCGCCCACATTTGCTCACTCGTGTAGTAGATCACCCATAGAAGTGATCCAAGTGAACCAATCACCCACGAAGACGCCGAAACACCTTGAGCATTCTTGACTCGAATCAATTCAATGAGCTGAGGCACCCTATTGATGACCATCGAAAACCCTGTTCCATAAACACCAGCGCTCCACCCCATTGTTATTGCAGGAAGCCATGCACATACGAAGATAAAAGCACCAGTTCCAAACAAAACTTTCAAGTGCTTCATTGGAGAAAGATGAGAAATTACGAGTAGTTGGTATGGGAAAACAACCAGGCTTCCCATGACTACTACCCACGAGCGAATTGCAAAACCATATGCAATCCAGTATATGCACATAAAGGCAAACATCAGCCAGGTGGCAATTGAGATTCCTTCAATACCATCTTTTAGAATTCGTCGGTACTGCACAACAGTTCCTGGAATTCCGAGAAGCACAGCGATCCAGCCAATTATTGTGAAGAATAAGTGCGAAGACACTAACCAAGGCTACAGAGTTCAGTAACTAGCGACGGCGATTTGCAGCAGAAATTACTGCTTCAAGTGAAGCATCAAGAATTGACGAACTCATTCCAACGCCCCACCATGTATTTCCTTCAGCGTCTTCAGCTTCTACGTACGCTACTGCTGAAGCTTCCGACCCCGAGGTGAGCGCGTGCTCGTGGTAGTCACGGACTTTGAAGTTGACATCAATCTCATCTCGAAGTCCAGACATGATTGCATCAATCGGACCATTACCCTCACCCTTTACGGTGATGTGATTACCGTCTACGAGTACTTGCGCAAAAATTCGTGTGCTGTTCTTATCAGCAGTTAC
>CAIJWX010000098.1:0-2981 GCA_903824535.1 uncultured Actinomycetes bacterium
CCGTTCTCGAGTTCAACTCGAAACATTGCATTTGGTAGAGGCTCGACGACAGTTCCCTCAACGGTGAACGCATCTTCCTTTGGCTTACTCAGGTTCTTTCTCCTTGTTACGTGAATGCAGGGCACGAAGAAGCAAAAACTTCCTCGTGTTTGACCTCGTGTACTTCTTAAGAGGTCGGCTGACTATTCTACCGAATTTTCAGAAAAACGCAAAAGCGGGCCTAAATTGCCGGGTTTTCCCCCTGCCCACCTACTTGGCCAAGGACGTGGGAGGGTTGTCTATGCCTCTTCTTAACCCCCACAGCCCAGAACGGGCCGAGCGCGAATACCTTGATTCAGTCCTGAGTCACCTCGCCAAGGCTCGTGCGGCCCTTGATTTAGCCCTTGAAGATGTGGCTTCAAACCTCACAAAATCACAACTTCGCGCAGCTGATGATGAGCTCACGGCGGTAATAAATAGTCTCATCCCTCATGTTCTCTCCCAGAGCGACCTCGAACATCTCCAGCAACGTGAACGTCGACGCGAGCAGGAGAATTTCCGAGTTGGTCAACTAAATGCTCAAGAGCTTCGAATATTTGCTCTTCTGGCTGAAGGAATGAGTAATCAAGAAATCGCTGACAATATACATTTGTCACAAAATACGATCAGAAATTACATTTCGCTCATTCTCACCAAGCTTGGTCTCACCAATCGGACAGAAATAGCGCTCGTTAGCCAGCGCCGAAGTGACGAGCTTTAGAGAACTGTAAAGACTTCTGGACCATTGTCAGTAATAGCAATGGTGTGTTCGAAGTGTGCAGAGAGTTCTCCGTCTTGGGTCATAACTCCCCAACCATCGTCGAGAACATATGTGTCAAACGTTCCAACGTTGATCATTGGTTCAATCGCAAAAACCATTCCGGTCTTAAGCGTTGGCCCACCTGAGCCTGGCCAGTAGTTAGGAACTTGTGGCTGTTCGTGCATTGCAGTTCCAATGGCGTGACCAACATATTCGCGCACTACAGAAAATCCTGCAGCTTCAGCAACGTTCTGCACAGCACGCCCGACTTCATTGAGTCGGTTTCCAGCTTTGAGTTGCTCAATGCCCGCCCACATAGAACGTTCAGTAATTTCAATCAGTTTCTTTGCGACCGGACTAATTTCACCAACACCCATTGTGTAGGCCGCGTCACCGTGGTATCCCTCAACAATTGCGCCACAGTCAATAGAGATGATGTCGCCCTCTTTGAGTTTGGTGTCATCAGGAATACCGTGAACAATCATGTCGTTCGGGCTCGTGCAAATGACTGCAGGAAATCCGTTGTAATTGAGAAAGTTTGAACGAGCACCACGCTTGGCAATCACTTCTGCCGCGATTTCGTTGAGTTGCAGCAATGTAACGCCAGGCTTTACTGCGGCCCTCGTTGCTTCATGCATTTCGGCGACGACTTTGCCGGCCTTGCGCATTTTGTTCAGCTCATCGGCTGATCGTCTCATGCGAGTCCTCGGTCGGAAACTACCTGTCTGATCGCGGCCGTAACTGCGTCAGGCTCTTGATCTCCATTGACAGTGACAACAAGTCCACGAGCTTCGTAGAACGAAAGCAGTGGAGCGGTGTCACGTTCGTAGGTGTCGAGTCGCTTGCGAATTGAGTCTGGCTGGTCATCTGCACGCTGGATAACGTCGCCACCGCACTTCTCACAGGTGCCAGAAATGGCTTCGATGTCAGTGTCTTTGTAGATTGATCCACATTCTTGGCACACACGTCGTGCACTGAGGCGCTGGGTAACAAGCTCAGTAGAAACATCCAAGTTGATCACGAGCTTGATGCCGTCATCACCGAGAATTGCGTCAAGTGCTTCAGCCTGATTAAGCGTGCGTGGGAAGCCGTCAAAGAGGCCTCCTTTTTTCGCATCGTCTTGCTTCATGCGGTCTTCAACCAGCTTGTTAACAAGATCGTCTGAAACGAGTCCACCAGATTCAAGAACCCCAGAGACTTCCTGGCCCAGTGGTGTACCTGCCTTCACTGCGGCGCGAAGAATGTCTCCAGTAGAGATTTGAGGAATGGCGTAGGCATCGACGAGACGCTTGCACTGGGTGCCCTTGCCCGCGCCTTGCTTACCAAGTACTACAACATTTAGACGTGCCGACATGGCTACTTCTTCAAGAAGCCTTCGTAGTTACGCATCATGAGCTGTGAGTCAATCTGCTGCATTGTCTGCAGCGCAACACCTACAGCAATAAGAAGAGTTGTTCCGTAGTAAGGGAACTTGTTGATGTTCCACATTGCCATCAAGATACTTGGCACTACAGCAACCGAAGCAAGGAAGAGGGCACCAACAACCGTGATGCGTGAAAGCATCTTGGCGAAGTACTTCTCAGTTGGAAGACCTGGTCGAATACCTGGAACGAATCCACCTTGCTGGCGAAGCATTTCGGCCTGCTGGTGTGGTTCGAAGGCAATGTACACGTAGAAGAACGTGAATCCAAGAATAAGAATGAAGTCAGCGAAAATGTAAGCGAAGTTCGTTGGTCGCAGTGAGTTAGTAACGAAGTGCTGAAAACCCGACCAAGGAATAATGTTCGACAGCAGTACAGGAATGTAGAGCACCGAAGAAGCGAAAATGATTGGGATAACACCCGACTGGTTGACCTTAAGTGGAATGTAGGTTGAGTTTCCACCCATTTCCTTGCGGCCAACTACGCGACGTGCGAACGTCACTGGAATACGGCGCTGACCCTGGTCAACAAAAACAATAACAACGAGCAAGATAATTGAAATCGCCAAGATCGTGAAGAACTTGATTGGTCCACCCTCGTTCCAAACGGCAACGCCACCAGATGGAAGCCCCGCTACAACGTTTGCGAAAATGAGCAGTGACATACCTTGACCAATACCGCGCTGGGTAATGAGTTCAGCGAGCCACATAACAAATGCAGTTCCTGCGGTCATGATGGCGACCATGAAGAGCCCTAGGGCCAAGTTGAACTTAGGAATGAGG
>CAIJWX010000099.1:0-8486 GCA_903824535.1 uncultured Actinomycetes bacterium
ACGGAGCATGTCAGCTAGACCGCGCTTAACGAGTGCGGAACCTACTTTGGAAGTGTTGTGCGAAGAACTCATGTCCTAAGCCTAACTGGAACGCGTGATTACCACTCCTCGAGCGCAAGGGCTCGAAGTTCTACGTCGTCTAAATCACTGAGATTTGAGTCTTTACGGTCACTCCAGATGTCAAACCACACCCAGCGACCATCGTTATATTGAGGCGTTAAAAAGAAGGAGCCAGCCGGGACAACTTGACGGGAACACTTCCTTAGAGCACCAGCCAGTCCCAGTGGATAACGGATTGCTGCGGCGGCAACTTCATCAGCTCGGTACGACGTTCCAGCTCCTGCGAGTGATGTTCGTTCCTCGGCACTTAGCGAAGCAAGTGATGCGACACTTTGACGCTGAAGAAGTGCGAGTCGCTGGCGTGCAAGACAGTGTGCAACAACACCTTCAAGTTCAATAAGTTCAAAGTCACTCATTAGAGCACTGGTAACAAAAAGTGCATAGCTGGATCCATTGGGAACAAGCGTTGCGTTGTAACCAGCGTCTTGAACAATAAATGCGCTGATGCCGTCAACTCCGAATGTCGCGGCTAAGCGGTCAAGAACGGTAACGAGACGCTGACGATCTTTAGGTGATCCTCCGGCTTTGAAAGTATCAAGCAGAACATTCCCAAGTGAACTTCCACTCTGTGAAAACTTTTTAACTGAACGGCGAAAATCAGCTACATAGAGAGCAGCAACGATTGGCGCACCAATTGCTATGAATGGAGACACAACGAATCCAGCAAGAAGACCAACAATGATTATGCCAACCAAGACTGTTTTGATCAGATTCTTGCGACGAGCCAACTTTGCAACAGCGTGCAAATTGGCAGTTCGCTCAGCTTGAGATGGTGCGTAAGGGTTTTGCCACGTTGGATCGAGGACTGGCGCAACGTAGCGAGGTCCACGATCACGAGATGAATTTGGTCTGCGTTGACGCGAACGTTGCTTAGTTGCCACGGCTAAAGGCTACCGGGTTGAATGAAAGCGAACGGTCGCTTCTTCATAAAGGGTTTCGTAACGGTCAATTAAACGAGACATGGACCAGTTTTCAGCGTGCTTACGTGCAGAAGCAATTGATTCAACTGTCTCAGAGGAGAGAGCCAATGAAATCGCTTGCTCGAGTGCAGAAGGACTGGACGGCTCGAATAGTGAAGCGAATGAACCTGCAGCTTCTCTATACCCATCAATATCGCTCGCCACAACACTGGTCTCACTGGCCATGCCCTCAAGAAGAACCAAACCAAAACTCTCACCCTTGATTGCTGGACATAGAAGTGCATTCGATCGACGCAACCATGCTCGTTTATCAATATCGTTTGCTGCGCCGACAAAAACAATATTTTCATCATGCCCAGATAACGCTTCGAGTTTTGAACGATCTGGACCATCGCCGATTATGACGAGTTTCCATTGATCCAATCCTTTAGCGTTGTGCGACTTAACTGCAGTGATTGCTATTGCAGTTCCTTTTCTCTCTTCGAGTCGACCAATCGTCGTAAGCGTGACTTCCCCAGTTCGCTCACGAGGTGTCGCTAGGAAGCGACTGGTTTCAAAACCATTAAACAAGACGGTGCTCTCAATTCCGACTGCCTTCTTTATTGTTTTCTGAGCCTGCACACTCACACTTGCAACTGCATCTAAATCTTTAGATAACCATTTGAGAAGTGGCGAAGTGAGAGTGAACGCGGGTCCATCACCGCTTCTGTGAAATGTGCCGACTGCAGGAGCACTATGAGCTCGAAGCGCTCCCCATCCGACCAATGGTGCGAATGGCTCATGAAAATGCACAATATCTGGCTTAAATTCACTTAGTAATTTTTGAACTCTCTTTGCTGCAGAGATCGACAATGTAATTGGTGCGCGTGAACCGTTTGCAGGAATTGAAAATAATTTCCCGAAGTGAGCAACTTTTGCAGTCGTTTCATATTCAGCAATGTCAGAGCTATCTGGAGAGACCAGCAGCACTTCATTACCGCGCGCAGTGAGCTCTCGGCTCATTGCGAGTGCTTGCTCTTGGACGCCTCCGAAAATAGACAAGGCGTAGGGGCAAACAATTGCAATGCGGCGACTCACGAAGTAAACCTCGGTTGCAACACGTGCCATTGTTCTGGCGCACGACGAATAAGTCCTTCAATTTCATAAGCAACTTGCTGAGTAACTCGAGTTACGTCTTCTCGTAGTTTTCCAAGTCGAACAGCCTCAATTGGTGGAGTCACTACTGCATAGTGAGCATCTCCAGGTCCACTGAAACAAGCGCAAGCAACGAGAGTTGCCCCGGTACGAAGTGCGAGAGTTGCTGGTCCAGCAGGAATTGTTACCATTTCACCAAAGAATTCAACTTCGATTCCGTTGTTCTGAATGTCCCTGTCGCACAAGAGCCCAACAACGCCACCTCCCTTGAGAGTCTTTAGTAGCTCCGAGCCAGCGTGTTCATTAAGCGGCACAATTTGTAGTCCCATTGCTTCACGCTTCTTTTTAAACCACTGAAATAGTTCAGGTGGATCAAGTTCTTCAGCCACAGCGGTCATAGTCATTCCAATTTGAGACCAGAACGCGCCACCCCAGTCCCAATTGCCAATGTGAGGAATTGCAATAACAGTTCCCATGCCGCGCTCTTTCGCAGCGAGAAGATGTTCAAAGCCCTCACCAATAATGAAACGATCAGAAATTGTTGCTGGAGAAATTGCTGGAAGCTTTGCACTTTCGGCCCAGTATCTGCCGTAGGACATAAATCCTCGGTCACAAAAATCTTCGAGAAGATCATTATCAATCGTTTTAGAAGGTGCACTTAACGCATGACGCAAATTAACGCGAAGGTTTTTACGAGCAGATGTTTCTCTTTTGCCAAATAGACCTGCGACTTTTTCGCCAGCACTTGAAACAAGTGAGAGCGGAAGTGCTTCGAGAATGGTCGCTAGAGACTTAAAGAGCGCGACGCGCGACTTATTAGACACGATTAGCGACGCGAAGCGCGACTAAGTCCTCGACGACGACGAATTGAATTCTGAAGATCAGACAAAGGAGAATTTTCTTGAGGAGGTGGACTTGCGGCAACTTTCCAAACACGTAGGAAACGACCAAGCGCAGTCATGGCGGTAAGCACAAGCATCAACCAAAGAACCGGAATGAAAATAGGTTTTGCAAGGAGCGCAACACCCATCAGAATCATTCGCTCCGCACGCTCCATGAGGCCACCTTTTGCGGAAAGACCTAGGCTCTCAGCCTTTGAGCGCTGGTATGAGATTAAGTACGTAGTCGTCAGAATCGCGAACGGAAGAAGAACGAGTTGGCCATGCTTGTGAGCAGTTATGTAATACGCAGCACCGCCAAGTAACGCCGCATCAGAGATTCGGTCGATTACAGAGTCAAAGAAACTTCCCCGTTGACTAGCTCGGTCAGATGCTTTTGCTACCGCACCGTCAAACATGTCGTGAAATCCTGTGGCGATAAGAAGCACAATGGCGAACCAGTGGTGCCCAGAACCAATCGCCCACGCTGTTGCGAATGCAAATACAAGTCCAAGCGCAGTAAGCACATCAGGTGAGAACCCAATTTTGACGAGGATTCGACCTACTGGCGCTGTGGTTGCATCTAAAGTTTTACGAAACTTTCCGTCGAACATTGAGCCTCCGGACTCTTAACTACAAGTGTAATGGGCTAAAAGTTGCCCATTTGAACTAAAGATTTGCATGGACTTTCTGCCACGTTGATTGCAATGATTCAGGCAATACCTTGGTTTCGCCTATTGAAGCCATGAAGTTAGTGTCGCCGTCCCAGCGTGGCAGCGCGTGAGCATGCAGATGTTTAGGAATTCCAGCGCCGGCGGCACGACCCAAATTCATTCCAACGTTCATGCCGTCTGCACCATATGTTTTTTCTAGTGCAATGACAGCTCGTCGAAGAGTCAGATAGAAGTCTGCGTACTCAGCATCACTTAATTCGCCAAGACCTTGAACATGGCGTAAAGGCAAAACAAGAAGGTGGCCAGATCCATAAGGGTAGGCATTCAATGTTACGTAGGAGAACTCAGTAACTAATAGAACCCCGGTATCAATACTCACGTCTTCTTTGCTTAACGTGCAAAAGACGCATACTGAGTTTTCTTTGGAGTTGTCAAGTGCGGCACTGCTGCTGACGTACTCTTCACGCCACGCTGCTGAAAAACGCTCTAATGGCATTTAGTTAGCCTCAGGAGATCCGTGACTAGCAATCTCTGCGAGCAACTTGTCACGGAACTGTGAACGAGTCACACCACGTTCTGGATCGTTCGTTCCGCGAGCATTTACACCGAGTGTGCCGTTAGCAACATCGTCATCACCTACAACAACAATGTAAGGAATCTTTTCAAGTTTCGCACGACGAATGCGTCCACCAAGCGGTTCATTTGCTGGATCAACAATTGCGCGAGCGCCGTCAAGCTTGAGAGCGTTTGCTACTTCGTACGCATAATCATCGTGAGCGCCGCTTACGCCCAAAACGCGAACCTGCTCTGGTGCAATCCATGTTGGCATATTGCCGGCGTAGTGCTCAATCAAAATTGCCATGAACCGCTCGACCGAACCAAAGAGTGCGCGGTGAATCATGATTGGACGTTGACGAGCATTGTCGCTTCCGATGTAGCTGGCATCAAAACGCTGAGGTAACTGGAAGTCAAGCTGAATTGTTGACATCTGGTGTGTGCGACCAATTGCGTCGCGTGCCTGCACAGAAATCTTTGGACCGTAGAACGCTCCACCCGCATGGTCCATTACAAGTTCAAGACCTGCAGCATTGGCAACGTTCGCAAGCGTTGATTCAGCTTCGTTCCACTCTTCATCAGTTCCAACGGCCTTGCCTTCAGGGCGCGTTGACAACTCAAGGTAAAAGTCGTTGAGGCCAAAGTCTCGAAGTAGGTCGAGAACGAACTTGAGCAAACTTGTTAGCTCTTCAGTCATCTGGTCACGAGTGCAGAAAATGTGAGCATCGTCTTGGGTCATTCCGCGAACTCGAGTTAATCCGTGCACCGCACCAGACTTTTCGTAACGGTAGACAGTTCCAAATTCAAACATGCGAAGCGGAAGCTCACGGTAACTGCGTTGACGAGACTTAAAGATGAGCACGTGGAACGGACAGTTCATTGGCTTTAGGTAGTAGCTCTGCCCATCATCTAGTTCCATAGGCGGATACATGCCATCAGCGAACCACTGAAGGTGACCTGAAGTTTCAAATAGTTCAGACTTAGTGATGTGTGGTGAGTACACAAACTCATAACCACCAGCAACGTGACGACTACGTGAATACTCCTCCATCACACGTCGCATTGTTCCACCACGTGGGTGAAAGACCGCAAGACCTGGTCCAAGCTCTGAAGGGAACGAGAACAAGTCGAGCTCTTGTCCGAGTCGACGGTGATCGCGAAGTTCTGCTTGCTCTAATTGTTCAAGGTGAGCAGCGAGTGCTTCTTTAGATTCCCAAGCCGTGCCGTAAATTCGCTGCAACTGGTCGCGCTTCTCGTCGCCTCGCCAGTACGCACCAGCAACTCGCATCAACTTGAAGTGACCGAGTCTCGAAGTAGTTGGAACGTGAGGACCACGACAGAGATCAACGAATGCAGGTGAGTTTGAATAAGCAGAAACTGCTGATGTACTTTCAACCTCGTTTAGATCTTCTTCAGATCCCCCATCTTTCACTGCGTTAATAATCTCGATTTTAAAAGGCTGGTCTTTGAATAACTTCAGACCTTCTTCAAATGTGTGCTCGGAGCGTGTGAATGGTTGATCTTCTTTGAAGATCTTTTTCATTTCCTCTTCAATGCGAGGAAGATCGTCGTCGGAGAATCTCGCACCATTTGGAAGTTCAAAGTCGTAATAGAAACCATTGCTGATAGAAGGACCAATCGCGTAATGAGCTCCGGGCCAAAGTCGACATACTGCCTGAGCAAGTACGTGTGCAGTTGAGTGGCGAAGGACGTCTCGTCCATTTTCGCTTGCTGGAGTAACAATTGAAACTTTGTCTCCGGAGTTGAGCTTCGTCCCAAGGTCAGTTAATTGACCGTTCACTTCTGCAGCGAGTGCATCCTTGGCTAAACGTGCGCCAATTTGAGCTGCAAGATCGAGTGCTGACGCGCCACTTTGAAGTGTTCGTTCACTACCGTCTGGAAGAAGTACCTGAATGTCCGACATGATGCCTTTCGCTCCCTACAGCGTAATGCCGAGAAGGGCTGCTGCTGAGCCAACGCTGTAGCCAGCATGTGCCGCATCATCAATTTTCGAAAGGGCTAAAGGTGTATTTAAGTCATCATCAAGCGCACTTCGTACGTCATCTAGAACTGTGCCAGCTCGTCCATTCACGAGAGTGGAGCGCCAAGTGGCAAGTCGAGATTGAGCAATTGAGAGAAGTTCGTCGGTCCACTGCCAGTCGTGTCGGTAGTGCTGGGAAAGCAGTGCGAGACGAACTGCAGCTGGTTCAGCCTTCTCTGCAAGCACAGATACGAATACAAGATTGCCAAGCGACTTGGACATTTTGATTCCATCTAGTCCAACTAGCCCCACGTGAAGCCAGTGCTTAACAAATTGAACCCCATTTGCAGTTTCACTTTGCGCAGCTTCAGACTCATGGTGAGGGTAAGCAAGGTCTCTTCCGCCACCGTGGATATCAAGCGTCGAGCCGAGGTCGCGTTGCGCTAAAGCAGAACACTCAATATGCCAGCCAGGTCGCCCTGCACCCCACCGAGAATCCCACGACGGCTCGTCTTCTAGCGAGGGCTGCCAAAGAACGAAATCAAGAGGATTGCGCTTTCGAGGATCTTCGTTATTGCCACCATGAATTGCTGACAGAGTGAGCATGGATTCATATGTTTCGTGACTTACCTGTCCGTATCGAGGAAACTTCGACTGCTCAAAGTAGACCCATCCATCAACTTCGTACGCAACGCCAGCTGAAAAAAGTTTCTCAATGAGAGTCAATATTTCTGGGATTGCTCCAGTTGCACGCGGCTCAGAATAAACAGGAAGCAAATTGATCAGCTGCATGTCTCGTTCAAACTTTGCCATTTCTTGTGCAGCAAGGTCAAGATAGTTGACACCAATCTCACGTGACTTCTGCAAAATACTGTCGTCAACATCAGTTACGTTTCGAACACAACGAGTTTCATACCCAGCGTCACGAAGTCGACGTTGCAGGACGTCAAATGTTAAATAGACAAACGCGTGGCCCAAGTGGGCTGCGTCATAGGGAGTAATACCGCAGCTGTACATGGTGACCACAGGTCCAACATCAAGTGGGAATACCCCACCGCGTTGAGTGTCATACAGACGCATTAGTGATTAATTCCGGCCATCTTCACGTAACTGTGGGCACGGTGACGAATATTTATTGAAATACAAACAGCAGTAAACGCCTCTACGGCGCTTGCGAGTGCCATTGATCCAGCAATAATTGAGTGGAGTCCTGGCATCTCACTCACAATGTCATTAACTCTCTTGCGAGATTCTTCATCGTCACCAAAGATAACAACATCAGCGTCGAGTCCACTATCGAGATCTTCCATTTGAGCTGCAGGAAGGTGGTGAAATGCACCAACAATCTTCGAATCAGGAAGTACTGCAGAAATCTCTGCGGCCATTGAACCAAGAGGTGGATACACAGGGATAAGTTCCTTGTTTCCGCGGGTGAGTGCATTAACCATTGAGATGACAATTTTTCCGTCAAGCTTTGCCTTAAGTGACGTTGCAGTTTCAACTGCAGAGTCAGATGGTGTGGCAACAATCACGATGTCACATGCCGCAGCATCATCGTTTGTTCCACCAGAAATTTTTCCATCACCACGTACGGTGATGCCAGAAGCAGTTTCACTCGCACGTTGTGCGTCACGTGAGCCAAGGACCACGTTGTAGCCAGCACATGCGAGACGCACCGCTACTCCACGACCTGCAGGGCCAGTTCCACCAAGAATGCCAATTGATTCCATCATCGTCCTTTTATTTACTTGTAGCCAAGTACGCTAACAACATGGGACTACTCACAAATCACCGCATCCTCATAACAGGCGTTCTTACCGATGACTCCTTGGCTTTTGGCATTGCCAAGCGCTGTTTAGAGGAGGGGGCCACGGTTGCAATCTCTGGAGCTGGACGAGGTGTCTCGCTCACCCGCCGGGTAGCCAAGAAGCTCGGTGACGTTGGAGAAATCATTGAATTAGATGTAACCAGCCCTGACCAAATTGCTGCTGCAGTCGTAGAAGTTGAGAAACGATTCGGCTGTCTTGATGGACTTGTACACGCAATTGGCTATGCCCCTCAGTCGTGTCTGGGCAATGGAATGTTCGTGGCACCTTATGAAGACGTTGCAACAGCAATGCAGATCTCTACATATTCACTGGCTGCTCTCGTTGGGGCCTTTCGACCACTTCTTCAAAAAAGCGAAGCCCTCGGAGGTGCATCAGTAATTGCGCTCGACTTCGAT
>CAIJWX010000100.1:0-37939 GCA_903824535.1 uncultured Actinomycetes bacterium
ATGAAGTCGCACTCTGGCCGGGTTGGGACACGCACCCTCTAGAGCGCGTCAGCCCAGACAGCTCCGTTATGGCCATGCGGTCACTTCTTAGATGGAGGCTGCAAAGTAATGACCGGCCACGGATCCTCGTTGCGTCAGCTCGTTCTGTTGCGCAGCTACTTCCACCTGAAGAACTTGTTTCTCCAATAAATGTTTCGCGCGGAGAGACTCTTGATCGTGACAGTTTTATTTTGTCGCTGTCAGTAATGGGTTACAGACGAGAGAATTTGGTCGAACACCGTGCAGAGTTCGCGGTTCGTGGAGGGATTGTTGACGTCTGGCCAGCGCAGGGCAATGACCCAATTCGTCTTGACTTCTTTGGAGACGAGATTGAGCGTCTCACTGCATTCGACATTGCGAATCAGCGCTCAACGCACGATATTGAACAGGCGTACATTGCCCCAGCGAGAGAGTGGATTCCCTCTGAAAAGACCAGAGCTCGCAGTGAAGCATTAATCAAATCTGCGCCATGGGGCAGAGAAACGTTTGACCGTATTGCAACTGGGCAACTCTTTGATGGCATGGAAGGTTGGATGCCGCTGTTCATTGAATCGAGAAAAACAATTCTCGATGAACTGACTGATTTCTCGTGTGTCGTTGTTGAGCCAGCTCGCGTTGAAAGTCGACTTGCTGACTTGCTTGATGAAGAACGCGAGCTGACCAGTGCCGTTGCTCAAACGTGGAAGGCCACTGAAGAGATTGGACTCCTCCATGCAACGTGGGACGAATCACTGGCGACCCGTATTGACACTGCACTTAGCTCTGGCGGGTCAGGTGAGAGCTCAATGGGCCTCATTTCACCTCCAGTTGCTCAAGGTGATGCGGCAAGAATTGCGACCCACGTTAGAAACTGGAGCCAAAAGCGTCGCGGTGTAGTTCTTACATCTAATCCAGCGGCGGTTGAGCGAATGGCTGATCAACTTCGTGGTGAGGGGATTGAAGTCACCACGGATCCAGAAAAGGTTTTGGATGTTCGCATAACAGTTTTGATGAGCACACTTCCAGCTGGATTCAGTATTGATGATCCAGAAATTGTTGTGTGGAGTGAAAGTGACCTCACTGGTCGCCGCTCCGTGCACCGAGCCGCGCGAACTCGTGCACGTAACGTTGATGGTTTTTTTGATGATCTCGCAATTGGTAGCTACGTCGTGCACCGCATGCACGGAGTGGCAAAGTTTTCTGGAACCACGACACGAGCAATCAATGGTGTTATTCGTGATTACTTAATCCTTGAATTTAAAGATGGCCGTAGCTACTGGCCCACCGAACAAATTGATGCGCTCACTCCATACACCGGTGGCGACGGGCCTTCCTTGTCGCGCATGGGTGGAGCTGAGTGGCAAAAGACTCGCGCCAAAGCTCGCGCAGCAGCGTTCTTGGTGGCACAAGAGCTCGTTGATCTCTACCGTCAGAGAAATATTGCGGTAGGACACGCCTTCAGCCCTGACACCACGTGGCAGCAAGAAATGGAAGAGCTGTTTCCATACACGCTCACGGCGGATCAGGCGCAAGCAATTAATGACGTCAAGGCGGACATGGAAATGCTCCGTCCTATGGACCGACTCGTATGCGCGGACGTAGGTTTTGGAAAAACAGAAATTGCCATCAGAGCTGTCTTCAAAGCGGTGCAGGACAATAAGCAAGCTGCGATTCTGGTTCCAACCACTCTTCTCGCCAGTCAACACTTCGCAACTATGGTCGACCGCTTCGCTGGCTTCCCAGTCAAGGTTGCGCTCATGAGCCGATTTGTTGATGATGCCGAGATGAAGGCAACCACACAAGGTCTCAAAGAAGGAACGATTGATGTTGTTGTAGGAACACACCGGCTTCTCTCTGAAAATGTGCAGTTCAAGGATCTGGGACTACTTGTTGTTGATGAAGAACAACGTTTCGGTGTCACGCACAAAGAAGCGATTAAGACTCGCTCAGTAAATGTTGATGTTCTCACGCTTAGCGCGAGCCCAATTCCACGAACACTCGAAATGGCATTTGCAGGAATTAGAGACTTATCAATGGTGACAACGCCGCCAGCTGACCGTAGGCCAATCCTTACCCACGTAGGCGAATATTCCGAACCTGCGGTTGTTGAAGCAATTCGTAGAGAACTACTTCGCGAAGGCCAGGTCTTCTTTGTTCATAACCGAGTTTCAGATATTGATGAAGTAGCAAGACGCATTGGACAGCTGGTCCCTGACGCACGAATTGCAGTGGCGCACGGACAAATGGATGAAGGAACGCTCGAGCGCGTGATGCTTGACTTCTGGCAGCGAGAATTCGACGTTCTCGTTTGCACAACAATTGTTGAATCAGGTATTGACCTTCCGTCAGTGAACACATTGATTGTTGACCGCGCAGAACGGCTCGGTCTAGGTCAAATGCACCAACTTCGCGGTCGTGTTGGAAGAAGCGGACAGCGTGCGTACGCATACCTCTTTCACCCAGCCGACAAAGTGCTTTCAGAAACTGCGTACGAACGACTTCGCACCATTGGTGACAACACCGCACTCGGAAGTGGATTCAAAATTGCAATGCGCGACCTAGAGATACGAGGCGCAGGAAACCTGCTCGGTCACGATCAGTCGGGCCCAGTAGCTGCAGTTGGCTACGACCTGTACGTACAGCTTGTTGCAGAAGCAGTTGCCGACGCAAAGGGCTTCACTGTCCCCGACGTTGTTCCAATCAATTTGGATGTTCCAGGTGAAGCGCATCTTCCTAAGGAGTACGTCGAAGCAGATGATGCTCGTCTAGAGGCGTACCGACGTCTTGCAACAATTACTTCACTCGAAGAGATCAGAGACCTGCGAGATGAATGGACAGACCGCTATGGTGCGCTTCCAAAACCAGCCGTTGGCCTACTTGAGCTAAGTGAACTGCGTCTGCTCTGTATTGAACTTGGGGTCACGAACGTTTCGGTTCTTCCAGCGAAGGTGGGAATTCGCTCAAAGCCAGTGATAAAAATTACCCCGCTGGTGATGACTCTCAGCCAACAAATGAGGTTTCGACGAAAGTATGGATCTAATGCTTACTCAGAAGATTCCAAGGAACTGCGCCTAGAAGTAACGGTGAATGGGGCAACTCCGGCCGATATTTTGCAACTGTTGCAAGAAATAACTGAGGTTTCTGGCGCCAACTAATCGGTAGCATGTCTCTGTGCGTCGAATAACTTTCTTTTTCATAATTGCCCTTGTCGGTGCTGGAATTTTTGGCATCAGTAACTTCTCTTCAGGTGTTTCAGCCAACGGGACAAAAGTTTCCTCCAATGAATTTCGTGCAGAGCTAGCTGCAATTACGAATAATCCAAATTTGCAGTGCTACATGTCAGCACTCGCAACTCAAAACTTTGGAGCTGGTGCTGGAAGTGCAACCGTGCCTGGTGCAGCAGCAGGAACATGGGCGAATCTTTTGGTTGAGGGCATAGCTATTGACCAATACGTAACGTCACATTTCCATGTCAACTTTTCCTCAACACAACAAAAGCAGCTCGCCACTTCTTCGCTCGAAGGCGAACTGACCCAAGCAGCCGCTAGGAATTCACTTTCTTGTCCGGGAGCTTCAGCTGATGCACTCGCTGCAATGCCAGCAAAGATGCGAACAACATTGGTTGAGGACCAAGCCGCATCGTTGTATTTGTTAGGGAAGCTCAACACCACCATTCCAATGACCGTTGCGAACATTAAGGCGTATTACGCGCAGCACATTGCTGACTACGACACTATTTGTGTGAGCGTTGCAGTAGTTTCCCCAAATCAAATTCCTTCATTCAGTGCAGCTCAGGCAAGCGGAATGTCGATTGCTGAACTTGCTAAAAAGTTTTCTGTTGATAAGTCAGCTGCAAGTGGTGGTGCCTATGGATGCTTTGCGCCATCTTCGTCAAATTATTCGTCCGTGCGAACTAGCACTGTGAATCTCGCATTAAATAAATTCTCAGCGCCACAAGGTATTTCGTATGGTGGACAAACCTTAGCGCTGTATGTTGCAGCAACTAAGAGAACAGTTACTCCATTTGATCAAGCTGCAAATGCAGTAGTAACTGATGTTCAAAATGTCAATGCAACATCTGCTTCAACCGTTAAAGAAAATATTCTTTATGCCGCGGCGGTTTCAGTTGATCCTGCATTTGGAAGATGGGGGCTAAGCCAGTCTGCTGGCCCAGGCGTCTTTGCGCCAGCATTGCCTGAAACAACCTCCGTAGTTTCACCATCAACGCTTAGCGCTGCGAACACGTTGAAGTATCAGTGAGCAGACCTGTAGTTCGAGTTGTAGGACTCGGTCCAAGTGACGCTCAACACCTGACAGCGCATACGACCGAGCTTCTTACTTCTTCACCCGTTGTTCGACTACGAACTCGAATTCACCCAGCCGCCGAAGGCTTTAGAGAAATTCCTAGCTACGACGAGTACTACGAAACAGCAGACTCATTTGAAATTCTCTACCCGAAAATTGTTGATGATCTAGTACAACTCGCTGCATCATCACCAAACAATGAAGTTGTGTACGCAGTTCCCGGTTCACCAATGGTTGCAGAACATACTGTTGAACTGCTTCGACTTCGTGGTGATGTGGAAGTTATTTGTGAGCCAGCAATCTCAGTTATTGATGTTGCGTGTGCACGACTTGGCAAGGATCCAATGTCACTTGGGCTTCGCGTAGTTGACGCACTTGGCTCAGTGGATCCCTTTAGAGGACCTGGCCCTCTGCTGATTCTGCAAACCTACGCTCCAGAAATCCTCGCCAGCGTGGCCGACAGATTGCCGCCGCAGACAGTAGTGACCGTGCTGCACCATATTGGACTGAGTGATGAAGTCATTAAAGAACTTCGCGCAAATGAGCTCGTTAGTTTTGATAGTGCTGATCACCTCACGTCACTTTGGGTTGAAGGGCTGCGCACCGCAGGAGAGTCAATGGATGATCTTGTTGACTTTATGAGACGCCTACGTGCCGAGTGCCCATGGGACCAAGAGCAAACTCATGCATCACTGACTCGTCACCTCTTAGAAGAGGCGTACGAGACTCTTGACGCCCTTGAAGCCTTTGTTCGTGTGGAATCTGATGGCGGCGACGAAGCGAGCGCCATTGCGCACGTTGAAGAAGAGCTCGGCGATTTGTTGTTTCAGATTGTCTTTCACGCCGAACTTGGCGACGAAGAAGGGCACTTTAACTTCGCAACAATTGCTGACGGTGTGAGAGACAAACTCACCGGTCGCCACCCTCATGTCTTTGGTGACGTGAAGGTCAGCGGGTCTGATGAAGTTGCATCACGCTGGGAAGATTTAAAAAAGATTGAAAAGGGCAGACAGAGCGTCACAGACGGCATTGCTTGGCAGCTTCCAGCACTCACACTTTACGCAAAGCTTCTTCGAAAGGCTCAACAAGTAGACCTTGCATCTGAATCAGGCGAAAGTGCACGACGTGCTGCTGTGGGCGCTCTGGAGTCACTGGAATTCGCAGCAAGTGGTGCGAGTGACTCACAGTCAACATCCGATACTGAAAAAGCATGGGGTGATGCCCTGAGCGCCATTGCAATTTGTGCGCAGTGGTCGGGGGTTGATCTTGAAGGGGTGCTTCGCGAAAGAGCGCTTCTTCTACGTGGCCAAATCCAAGCCAGCGAATCCTCGACGCCAAAGTAATTCACTGCGTCTTATAGACTTAAAGTAACTAGTAGGAGCAATTGTGAGCGCAATCGTACGAATTATTGGCCGTCAAATCTTGGACTCTCGTGGCAATCCAACAGTTGAAGCTGAGGTCTACCTTGAGTCAGGTGCTTCAGGTCGTGCGGTTTCTCCTTCAGGCGCATCAACTGGCTCACATGAAGCGGTTGAGCTACGTGATGGTGGCACTGCATGGGGTGGCAAGGGCGTAGCGAACGCGGTCAACTTCGTAAATACTGAAATTAATGATGAGCTCGAAGGTGCTGAGTCAACGAACCAGCGTGAAGTCGACCAGGCCATGATTGATCTTGATGGCACTGACAACAAGGGACGCTTGGGAGCGAATGCAATCCTTGCAGTTTCACTCGCAACCGCTAAAGCATCAGCTGCTGAGCTTGACGTCCCACTCTTTTCTTATATCGGAGGGGTAAACGCACACGTTCTTCCAGTTCCAATGATGAATGTTGTCAATGGTGGCGTTCACGCGAAGAACTCAATTGACTTCCAAGAGTTCATGGTTATGCCAATTGGTGCATCATCCTTTTCTGAAGCGTTGCAGTGGGGAACTGAGACGTATCACGCGCTAAAGAATGTGCTCCTGAAGCGCAACCTTGCAACGAGTGTTGGCGATGAGGGTGGATTCGCACCTGACCTTCCAGATAATGAAACTGCAGTCAAGGTTTTGATGGAAGCAATTGAATCAACCGGTCGCACTCCGGGACGTGACATCTCTATTGCCCTCGACCCAGCCGCGAGTGAGGTGTACCGCGACGGCGCCTATCACCTCGAAGGTGAAGGTCGCATACTTTCAAGTCTCGAGATGGTGGACTACTGGGCAGACCTCTGTGACCGCTACCCAATTGTTTCTATTGAAGACGGACTACACGAAGAAGACTGGGATGGCTGGAAAGCCCTTACCGAGAAGCTCGGAAATCGTATTCAGCTCGTAGGCGATGACTTGTTCGTGACGAATAAAGTCTTGCTACAAAAGGGGATTGAGCGCGGTGTCGCCAATTCAATCCTTATCAAGTTGAACCAAATCGGAACCCTTAGCGAAACTCTTGAAACGGTGCAGCTCGCTAACAAAAACAGTTACAGCGCAGTAATTTCTCACCGTTCTGGCGAATCTGAGGACACAACTATTGCCGATCTCGCCGTAGCGACTAACGCCGGTCAAATTAAAACTGGTGCCCCAGCACGTTCTGACCGCGTGGCGAAGTACAATCAATTACTGAGACTGGAAGAACTCCTCGGAGACCAGGCTCGTTTTCTAGGAGCAGCGTCTTTGTCGGGGGCGATCGGTGGCAACAACTCATAACGCATCAACGCAGAGGAGCAATCAGTGGATGCTCCCTCTCGCCGTTGTAACTGCGCTCGCCATGCTCGTTGGTTGGTTTCCAATCACGACTCTTTGGAACCAGCAAAGTCAGATTAACTCGACTAAAGCTGCAATCTCCACAATTAAGCAAGCACAAAAATCTTTGACAATTCAGTCAAATGCGACATCGACTCAAAATCAAGCAATGATTCAAGCTCGCGAGCAGTATCAGTTAGTTCTTCCAGGTCAGAGCCTCATTCAAGTACTACCTGGACTTGCGAGTGGAGTAGTTGCTGAGCACACTGGCGACCCGGGCTTTGACCCAATTGTTTCACCGTCATCGGTTTCAAGTTTGACAACTTCAACAATTGCGACAACAAGTACTCACGCACAGTCCGACAACTTCTTTAAACGCTTCGTGCATACCCTTGAGTTTTGGCGTTGAGCACATTTCGTGATGCTTCACCTCAAGATGTTCTCCAAGTAGAAGAACTCCTTGGCCGCACACTCTCTGGGAGATGTGCGGTAGTTGTTAGGCGTCTTGATGGCAGCCCAGTCGTTATTGAAAATGAGCCTCATATGAGAGACGGCACACCTATGCCGACACTTTTTTGGTTGATAGATCCTGAACTTCATGATGAAGTGAGCCGTATCGAAGGTAGTGGTGGGGTGCACAGATTTGAAGACCTTGTTGATCCTGAGCGGCTGATTCGAACTCACGCAACGTATGAACAGCGACGCAAAGAAGCCACAGTTAAAAGTGATGGAGCACAGCCATCTGGTGGGGTAGGCGGCACTCGAATTGGCATCAAGTGTCTGCACGCTCACCTCGCTAACTTTCTGATTGGTGCGGATGACCCCGTTGGAGAGCTAGTAGCCGAAACGATTGGTCTTCCAGAATTAGTACTGCAAAACGTTCGTGACTGAAGTTGTTTGCGCAATTGATTGTGGGAGTAATTCCACACGGTTACTAGTAAGTGACGCAAGCGGCGCAACGCTCGCTCGTGAAATGAGAATTACGCGTCTAAGTCAAGGTGTCGATGCCAACAAAACTCTTCAGAGTGATGCGCTGCATCGTAGTTTTGATGTCCTTAGTGAGTACCGAAGAATTATGGATTCGTTCAATGTTGACTCAGGTCTGCTGGTTGCAACTTCTGCAGTACGAGACGCCAGTAATGGTGGCGAGTTCATTTCACGAGCACAAGAAATAACTGGCGTACTAGCTCGCATTCTTTCTGGGAACGAAGAAGCTCAGTACTCATTTAACGGCGCCACAGCAGGGTTCTCTTCAAACTCGCTACCAGTCGCGATTCTTGATATTGGTGGTGGCTCAACAGAGCTCGCCGCGATGATCGATGGAAATCTTGAGAGCTTTTCTATGCAGCTTGGCTGTGTTCGTGTAACTGAGCGAGCGCTAGGACGAGACATTGTGAGCGAGAAGAATGAAATTGCTGCGATGAACATGATTGAAGGTGAAATCGAGAGAGCCTTCCAGATAGTTCCGAGCTTCGAGAAGCTCGTTGGCAACGTTCAACTTTTGGGACTTGCGGGCACAGTTGCTACTTTGGCGCAACTTGATACTGGCCTTGCTGTCTACGATAGAAGTGCGGTGCACCTTCGTGAGCTCAGTCGAGCAGTGGTAGCAAAATGGTACGAAGTCCTAAAAACCCGTACTCCAGAGCAGCGCCTAGAGCTTGCTGGCATGGTCCCAGGTCGTGAAGACGTTATGGCATCTGGGCTATTAATTCTTGGTGCGGTTATGGACCGACTTGGGATTAATCAGTTGGTTAGTAGTGAAAATGACATTCTCGACGGGGTAGTTGCTTCACTAATTGGTAGGTAACGTGCGCTGGGCTCAGATACCTGTAACGATAGAGAGATGAGGAATGCAGCATGGTAACCACACGTAGTGCCATCTTCTCTCCAATATCGCTCCACGGAAAACGTGTGGTGCTTCGTACGTTGGGTGAGGTTGACTACGAAGGCTGGCTCGACGTTCGAACACGCTGTCGCGACTGGTTGCTTAAGTGGGAACCGCGCTCTGCTCACGCAACTCATTTACCAGAGGACAGTCGAAGTTTCGTAAGTCGATGTGCAATTCGTGAACGTGAACGTCAGATGGGCACGGGGTTCGGATTTGGAATTTTCTTCGAAGGACGTTTCGTTGGAGAAATAACTATTTCTTCCATCCAACGTGGACCACTGCAGTCGGCATTTGTTGGTTACTGGATTGATGAAGCAGTGGCTGGGCAGGGGCTTATGCCCGAATCAGTTGTTCTCATATTGCAATATGCATTTGAGTCCCTTCGACTTCACCGAGTCGAAATAAATATCATTCCTAGAAACGCACCATCGCGTCGTGTAATTGAAAAATTAGGTATTCGATTTGAGGGGATCGCCGAGCGATACCTAGAAATCGATGGTGCATGGGAAGACCACGCACGGTACGCCATTACTTCTGAAGAGTGGGGCGACCGCGCACCAGAGCTCGTGGCGAACTGGTTGCTCAGCAGCAACTAAACAGCTTCGTAGGTTCTGTTCTTGAGTTCGAACAGTTCCGCAATACGCAAGGATCCATTTAGAGTTGCGGCGATTCCAAGACCACCCAATGCTCCATCTCGAGGCAGCACTACAAGTGTGTTTGATTCTCCTCGTGCGAGCGCAAGTCCCTGCACTCGTGCCTTGCGAGCTGCAGTAGCTACATCTTCAAGTGCAATATCAGTCGATAGCTCAACTACTGGGAGTTCGTATTTAGTCTTTGATAGATGACGAAGGTCATGGAGCATCTTTCTTGAGTCGCTACCAACTTTTACTGAAGAGCCTCGGACGTCATCCCACGTCACGTCCATAGGCTCAACATTTATTTCGAGCAGTCGGGCAAGGTAGAAAATTTCGGCGTCATATGCGAATCCGTTCACCATTCCAAGCGAGCCAAGCACTCGAGCTGCTCCTCGCTGGAACCCCTTAAAACCACACTGAGTATCTCGTAGAGATGTACCGGTGTAGTGCTTCACCATTTTGCTAAATGTTGATCCTGCGACTGATCTCAGTGTGGAGTCGTATTCAATCTTTCCGTTCACCGCACGTGACCCTGGTACCAAAGCGTGCTTTTGGAGCATGGTGACCATTTCAGTCATATGCACTGGATTTATTGCCATATCTGCATCAGCCACAATGATGCTGTCACCTTGCGCCACTGAAATTCCGAGACGAACGGCTGCTCCTTTTCCAAGATTCTTGGGCTGTTGCAGCAGTAACTTTTCTGGCAGTGTCCCGTAGAACTTGTCAGCAATGTTGAGTGTCGAGTCCGTTGAGCCATCGTCAATGAAGATGACCTCGGTATTTTTAGCTCCGAGCTCTTCAAGAATGGGTGACAAGCGACTAAAACCCCGAGCGAGTCGTGCTTCTTCGTTGTAGGCAGGAATAATGATTGATGTAGATATTGACATGTTGCTTATGGTCGTGCTGCACCAATGAGACCAAATGTGAACAGAGGCTGATAGCCAATTTTTGTTCCTGATTTGGCTGCAGCGAAAATTGTGCTGGTGCCGTAAGGTCCACTACCGATGTACATAACAACGTGGTCGACTTGGTGGTCACCATCAAGGTTGTAGTAGTACAGCAAGTCACCAGGTTGCAGTGCACTTAGCGCTACGTGATGAAGAGCTGGCCACTGGGTCTGCGTAGTTCGAGGAATTTGGAATCCTGCTTGACCCCAAGCCCACTGAACAAGACTCGAACAGTCAAAACCTTTGCCTGGCGTTGCTCCACCCCAGATGTATGGAAGGCCAATTTGCGATAATGCTGCAGCAACTGCAGCAGCTCCCTCTTTGGTTCCCGCAATTTGAGAAACAGTAGGTGGAACTGCTTTTGCAATTGCCGTAAGAACTGCGTTACCAGCGGCGATGCCACCAACTGACTGAGCTACGGCAACAGCTTGCTGCTGACCAGCGTAATTGTGGGCCTTTGCCGCAGCAATTCCTTGAAGAATTTCGTAGTTAATAATCTGAGTTTTAAATGCGCCCTTAATACCATTAAGAATTGCGCGCGTTGCATTTTCGTTCGCGATGTTTTGTTGCATCAATGCTTTCATTCTGGTTGTTTGTTCTTGCGCAGCGGCCTCTTGAATCGTCACTTGCTTGATTGCACTGTTGAGTGCTTTTTTCTGAGATTCGTAGGTTGATTTAATTTGGTCAAGGTTGCCAATCACTTGATCTTGAAAAACTTTTCTGGCATCGCTTGTCGTGACGTCTTGATTGAACAGTGACATAATTTGTGCAGTAGCCGCTCCATAAACGTACGCATTCACAATTGCGCTCGCCATTGCGTGTTCAGTGACAATGATTGCTGCTTTCTTTTGAGCAACTTGTTTATTGAGACTGGCTATATTCCACTTAATTTGCTGTAGCTTTTCTTGCGCTCCACCGTACGCATTCGCTGAAGACTCACTGATTTGTGATTGACGTGAGAGTGTCGCCGAAAGAGCTTTGATCTGTGAGATCGCGTCGGTAATGGTTCCTGCTTGGGCTGAGCTCAGGGGTGCCAGAACCGTGACCAGCATTGTGCCAGCCAGTACTAGAACGGGGATTGACCGAATCGTGCCCCAACGATGCACGCGAATCATGAAAACAGCCTAGTTAGTGAATCTAAGAAAATAGCGAGTTTTGGATGGGGTTTCGCTATGAGTTACGGTTACAGCGCACCAATATTGCGTGGGGGCGTAGCCCAACGGCAGAGGCAAGGCGCTTAAACCGCCTCCAGTGTGGGTTCGAGTCCCACCGCCCCTACGCGGTATTTGGTCCTCAGATTCTTTAGTATCGTTGCTCCGTGGCTAAGAGTTCAACAGGTAAATGGGTAAGCAGGGTAGGAGCTTCTGGAGGCGGAAAGGCCTACAAGAAGTCTCGTCCTGGTAACTACTACGGCGTGCTCGCAATTATTGTCATTCTCGGACTCGCAATGACTGTGTATTCACGTTACGAATACCAGAACCCATCAATCGCTACCACCACCACCGCAAGTGCTCAGCCAGCAATTGGTACAACATGGCACGAAGCACTTGGTGTTGAGGCGTGTGGTGTTAACTACACACTTACGCCAGATCAAACTACAAACATTGGTTTCAAAATTGGTGCTGACAACGTACTGACTGTGGCACCAGTTTCTGCAAGTGAAGCCGGAACAAACGCAACACTTGCTCTCTTTGCTTCTGAACACACTGGTATCAAAGCAACATCATCTAGCTTGGCGCTGCCAACATCTACAGGAATTGCCAACAAGGCAACATCGTGGAAGAACGGCGACAAGTGTGGTGCTGGAACTAAGTACGCCGGAAAGACCGGAGAGGTTAAGTACGCCTACTGGATGTTTGGCGAAACTAAGCCAACAGTTGTAACTGATCCAGCTAAGGTTCCGCTCTCAGCGAACGAAATGTACATAACTATGGCATTCGTTCCAGCCGGGGTAACTCCATCGAAGCCAAGCACTGCGTCAATTAATGCAATGTTGAAGGCTGTTCAAGCAACCGCTTCTACAACTACAACTACAACTACTGCACCGGCCGGATCAATTGGCACCGTTCCAGTCGGCTCAACAATCCTTCCTGCAACGACTACAACTGCGGGCTGAGTTTGAAGTCGATCATTCTGGTCGGCGGTAAGGGAACGAGACTCAGACCCCTAACGTTCGAGACCCCCAAACAGATGTTGCCGCTCATTGGTCGACCAATGATTGAGTGTGTCTTTGAATCTCTTGCAAAGCACGGTGTAACCGATGCTGTTCTTTCGCTCGGGTACTTGCCAGACCGGTTTATTGAAAGCTATCCAGAAGGTGTTATTTCGGGTGTGCGTGTTAGCTACGCAGTTGAACCTGAGCCGCTTGATACTGCTGGTGCAATTCGCTTTGCTGCAGAGCACGCAGGCATTGATGAAACATTCATTGTTGTGAATGGTGATGTGCTCACTGACCTTGACGTAACAAGACTTATTAGCTTTCACCGTGCACACGGGGGAGAAGGAACAATTGCTCTTCACCCAGTAGGAGATCCTTCAAGGTACGGGGTTGTGCCAACGACTCCAGACGGACGAGTAATTGAGTTCGTTGAGAAGCCTGCACGTGAAGACGCCCCAACGAATCTCATTAACGCTGGAACGTATGTCTTTGAGCCGAGTGTGCTTTCTCGTATTGCTCCAACGGGCCGAGTAAGCGTTGAGCGCGACACGTTCCCATCACTCGCAAAAGACGGTGTGCTGTACGCCATGCCAGATAACGCTTACTGGATTGATACTGGTACGCCCCAGACTTACCTTCAATCAAATATTGATGTTCTAACTGGTCGTGACAAGATCACATCATTCAGTGGCATTGTCGATGGTTCGTGGACCCACCCACAAAGTCGAGTAGATCCAACAGCGAAGTTAGTAAACAGCGTTATTGACAAAGACTGTTACGTAGGGCCAAACGTTGTAATTGAAAACTCTGTACTTCTGCCTGGAGCAGTAATTGAAGAAGGATCAGTTGTTAAGTGGTCAATTATTGGACCAGAGGCTGTGATTGGAAGCTTCTCGACACTTGGCGCAACCTGTGTTGTTGGTGCCAAGGAACATGTTGCTCCCGGATCGTCGCTTTCAGGTGACGTTCGCCTAGGCGGCGTTTAATTATCTAAATAAGTCGTTTGATGCTGGTCTGACAACGTCTTCTTTTACAGATCCATCGCCAAAGTAGGACTCGTCTAGACCGCGAAGAATTGCGAATGGTGTTCCTGCATTTTTCCCAAGAACCAAGTTCGCCGCACCTGCGATTTCATCAATGATCGCAACTTCAGTAACTTCTAATGTTCTGCCTTCAGCGTCGAGGGTTCCACGAAGATCGAGAATTGGTTTGATGCCAGCTGAACCAAGCGCCACGTCAGTCACCCCTGTTCGCCAGACTCGACCAAATGTGTCAGTCACGACAACCGCAACTTCAATACCGGTACGTCTAGCTATCTCAGAGCGGAACCGCCGAGCTGAGCGGTCAGGATCCTTCGGAAGTAGCACTGCAGTGCCCTCAGCGGTATTTGAGAGGTCAATACCGGCGTTCGCATTAACGAAACCATGGTGAGTCTCGGTGATCCTCATTGGTCCTCGGCGGCGAATTACTCGGCGAGATTCTTTGGTGATGAGCTGATCTTTGTGCTCATCAGTTCCATCAAAGTCAACTACTTGACCCTCAGATTTAGAAACAATCTTGCTGGTAACTGTTACGAGGTCATGGTGGCTAAGTGTGTGGCCACCTTTTTCGATTGCTTCTAGAAATAGGGCGACCAAGTCGTCACCTTCGGTGATTTCACCTACACCGAGGATTGGAAAGATGCGGAGTTCGTTCATGAAAGAACTGCGTCCGCTAGTTGTTTGGCGTGTTCTGGATTAGCCATGATTGTTGTAGTGACAATGACGTTCATACCTAGATCACTTATTTCGTTTTCGTGCTTGGCATCTTGCTCATCAATTATGAATGTACCAACGAGCCCCTGGTAGTACTTAGCAACTCCCACACATGAGACATCGTGACCAAGCTCGTTCAGCAATCGATCAGCTGGTCCCTTAAGTGCTGCACCATTAATGATTGGTGAAACCGCAACAACATCAGCGCAGCGCTCGCGCAAGACTTCTCTAATGCCGGGCACTTGAAGAATTGGTTCAATTGAGATGAGTGGATTCGATGGTGCGATCACTATTCGTGAAGCAGACGTCAGGGCGTTCATTGATTCTTTGGTTGGTGCTGCGCTCTTAGCGCCTTCAAATGAAATTGAATTCACTGCTACGCCGTGGTGATGGCGAACGAAGTACTCCTGGAAACTGAGCGTTCCAATCTCTGTGCTGAAGACAGTAGAGAGCGCATCATTTGTTACAGGAAATAATTGAATGTCGACGCCAAACTTTTTACACAGCTCTTGCGTGACTTCAGTCTTGGTTGCGCCCTCGCTAAAACGTTGCGTGCGGTAGAGATGAGTTGCGAGGTCGCGGTCACCTAACCCGAACCATGACTCACCACCAAGTTCGCCAAGTTCTTTCATGACTCGCCACGTCTCTCCTTGGAGGCCCCAGCCGAGTTCTTCATTGTTGAGCCCACTGAGCGTGTAGCTAATGGTGTCGAGGTCGGGACAGATGCTGAGACCATGCAGCACGAGGTCGTCTCCAACATTCACTATCGCGCTTAGATCTGCGGCTTCAAGCCGGTACCGTAAAGCTCGTAAGAGTCGTGCGGCGCCTACGCCACCGCTAAGAACAGATATCACCCCCGAAACCTTAGGGGCGCTTGGGTAGGATTGAGTGTTGTGAGCGATAATTCGATAGTTAAAGGGTGGCCAGGGGCCCCCGCAGCAGTGGCCTTCCGCTTGGACGGCGCCATGGTGAACCGGGTAGTTGAAGTAGGTGACCTCACAGAAATCCGTCCGTGGGCCTCTGTTTCAAAGCTCGCCGTATCTTTTGCCATAGGTATTGAGTTCGACTGGGAGTCATGTAAGCCCTCAACTGCCGCTGGCCCAACAGGTTCATTCCTTGCGAACCTACTTTCACACTCGAGTGGCCTCGGGCTTGAAGAAGGTGATCCGGTCATTGAAGTTGGGAAAAAGCGTATTTATTCAAACGTAGGAATAAATACTGCAACAGAAAAAATTCTTGAGGGTAACGCTCCCGAAGATTGGTTAAACACTCGTGTGTTCCAAGGACTCGGAATGAACAGCACGAGTCTTCAGGGGAGGCCCTCTGATGGCGTGGTTGGCTCAACCGAAGACATGGTGACTTTCGCGAGAGCCTGGTTGCTTTCATTAGGACTTGCTGAGCCCACTCGAAATCGACTCATTACTCCGTACGCTCCACAACTCGATGGAGTTGTTCCTGGATTCGGTCACTTCTCACCTTGTCCTTGGGGACTCGGACCAGAGGTTCGAGGAACTAAAGAACACTGGATGGGTGACTGGCCAGAAGACAGCTTCGGTCACTTTGGAAAGAGCGGCGCCATGATGCTTATGAACGTTCGAGAAAAGATCGCCGTTGTAGCAACAAGCACTGAAGAGTTTGGTCCTTGGGCAGTTGAACTCTGGCCTCAGTGGACGAGCGAAATGCGTAAGCGAGCTCTTGGTTCGTGAACCAAAAAAGCATGAAGCGAACAATTGCAATCTCTATTGATCAGCTGTACCGCGATCAACCTGGAGGAATTGGCACGTATGTTCGTGGTTTGCTGTACGGCCTTAGCCAAGTAACTGCTGACGAGATTGTTGGTATTGCTCCACGAGGAGCTTCGCCAAGTAACTTGCAACTGGATGCAATTTCAAAAAGTCCGCTCGGCGTATCTTTACTGACTCGTACGTGGCCACACTTCGCATCTGGAGTCCCAAAGAAGGCCAGCGTGGTGCACGCAACATCAATGGCTGGCCCCTTCGCTGGCGGAACTAATGCAATGCATTCAGTTGCCATGCATGACTTGCTGTGGCGCGATGAGCCGAGCGCCACAACAAGCGCAGGAATTGCATTTCATGAAAGTCGATTAGAGCTTCTTGCGCAAAAGAAAAATATTCGTATATTCACTTCGTCACCCGGGCTGAAAGAGCGTTTGGTAGTTGAAGGTTTTGATGCTGCACGAATTATTCCAATCCGCCTTGGGGTGGATGATGAATCAGTCCAGCCAGCAAGTAGTGCTGAAGTTCAACATTTTTTGTCTGGCCATGGCGTCAGCGGTCCATTTACGTTTTATGCCGGTACCAGAGAGCCAAGAAAAAATCTCTCAGCTTTGATTAACGCTCACCGTAGAGCACGTGCAACGTCGCCTGAACTCGGTCCACTCGTGATCGCTGGCTCGCAGGGCTGGGGTGGGGTATCAACGCAAGATGCAGTGGTTGTTGGCCTCGTGGAGTGGAATATGTTGAAGGGTCTCTACCGAGACTGCACAGTTTTTGCCTATGTTCCGCGTGCAGAAGGCTGGGGACTTTCACCTATTGAAGCACTTAACGCAGGCGCACGTGTCGTTGCGAGTTCAACTACCCCTAGCGTCAACAAAAATCAGAACGTAGTCCTTGTTGATCCTCTAAGCGAAGAATCAATTACTGCGGGGCTGCAGCGAGCACTCGAGCTCGATGAGAAGGATGATCAAAGAAAGCAGTCCGTCTCAGAGTTCACGTGGAAAAACTGTGCACTAGATCATTTGGCGGGCTGGTCATGAGAGTAGCGCTCGACGTTTCATCAGTTCCTAAGAATATTGCTGGCGCTGGACGCTATATCGCCGAGGTTGCTCGACGGTTACCACTTCTAAGCGTCGAAACCACTCTCGTTACTAGACGCAGTGATGCGCAGCGCTGGTCAAAGATCTCTTCAGCAATGATTTCACCAGTTGTTCCAGACAATCGTGTTCAACGACTTGCTTATGAGGCGCTACTGCTTGGTTCAAGTGGGCCAGCAAAGAATGCTGATGTTTGGCATGGACCTCACTACACCATGCCTCACGGCGGAGCCACCCCGAGCGTGGTGACAATTCATGACTTGACGTTCTTCACAAATCCTGAATGGCACGAAAAATCTAAGGTTGCATTCTTTCGACGAGCTATTTCGTATTCCGCTAAAAATGCCAAAGTACTACTGAGTGTCAGCGATTTCACCGCGCGACAAATTGAAGAATTCCTTCCGGGACATGCCCCGGTTGTCGTTGCTCCCCATGGAGTAGACCTCGTTCGCTTTAGTACTGATGCGCATAATGATGAAGATCTCTTTATGAAGCACTCACTACAACGCAACGTCCCTTATGTGCTTTTTGTGGGAACGCTGGAACCACGCAAGGGGATTGACGTTTTGCTGAAGTCCTTTGCTGCACTTTCGAGCGATGACTCAGAGATCGAACTCTGGCTCGCTGGACAATCTGGCTGGGGGCTAAATGACATTCAAGGACAAATTGCTACCCACCCAGCGGCGTCACGAATCAGGCTGCTCGGCTTCGTAGATGATGAAGTATTACCGGCACTTCTTCGCCAAGCACGAGCAGTTGTCTATCCGTCGAGGGGTGAAGGATTTGGTCTGCCGGTGCTCGAAGCGTTGGCGTGCGGTGCGCTAGTTGCAACGAGCTCTAATACCGTGATGGCTGAAATCTCTGGCTCTGCTGCTGTGCTTTCAGCCATTGGTGACAGCACTGCACTTGCTTCATCACTAAGTGAAATTATAAATTGCAACGATTCACTTAGAGCTCAGCGTTCAGCAGCGGCACGCCAGCACGCCGAAACATATACGTGGGATCGCTCATTGCAGCAACACCTCAAAGCCTACGAACAGGCAATCTAAATGAGAGCAGTAATTACTGGAGCAAAAGGATTCGTAGGAAGACACCTACGCGAACATCTCGAACTCCATGGTGATGAAGTTCTAAGTCTTGACCTCGAATGTGACGTTACAAATCTTCAAAGTATCTCGCCAGTAATTCAAAGCTTCGAACCTGATGCCATTTACCATCTCGCCGCACTTACCCACGTGGGTGACTCTTGGGATAATCCTGAAGAGTTCAACAGAGTAAACGTTGAGGGCACTAGAAATATTTTGACCAGTGCCAAGATGCTTGCTCACCCTGCCAAGGTTTTATTCGTGAGTACCGCAGATGTATACGGGATCGTCAAGCAAAGTGATTTACCACTTGAAGAATCTCGACTCGCAGCACCAGCAAACCCGTATTCAAAGAGCAAGCTTGCAGCTGAACAGCTTTGCCAAGACGTGTCTACATCACAAGAAGTTGTAATTGCTCGTCCGTTTAACCACATTGGACCTGGGCAGTCAGCACAGTTTGTGATTCCAGCACTCGTTTCACGACTACTAGCTGCAGCTTCTAATGGTGACGCTTCAATTTCAGTTGGCGATCTCTCTACAAGACGAGATTTCTGCGATGTGCGTGATGTGGTTAAGGCCTACCGGTCATTAATGCAACATGGAAAGAGCGGCGAGGTGTACAACATTGCATCTGGCAATGATGTTTCAATTCAAGCCATTGGCGAACAACTTGTTTCAATTCTCGCTCCCGACGTGAAACTTGAAGTTGACCAGTCTCTACTTCGACCAATTGAAATTCCTGTGATGCGTGGAAGCTATAAAAAAATCCATGCAGCAACTAATTGGAAACCGACTATTAGTTTGGAATCATCTCTCGGAGACGTAATAACTGATCTTCGAAGTAATTCTGCTAAAAATTCATAAGTTTTCTTTAGAACATTGGATTTTCAGCGTTTAGGCGACTGATTTTTCTGCACAATCGAACTAGCCTTGTTGTCTGATGGAATCTCGTGCTCCGGCCGTTGTTGCCGTCGTCGTTACCACTGGTCCTGGACCAGGTCTTGAAGTCACTTTGGCTTCACTGGCCGCTCAGGACTACGAGGAATTAAGCCTGCTCGTTATAGCGAACGGGGAACACGACAACGTCTCTGAAAGAGTCGCCGCTGTTGCTCCAAAGGCATTCGTTCGCACCCTCGACGAGAATAAGGGCTTCGGTGCAGCTTGCAATGAAGCAGCCCTCATGATTGATGGTGGCGCCTTCTTCCTTTTTTGCCATGATGATGTTCGTTTAGAAACCAATGCTGTTCAAATGATGGTTGAATCGGCATTTAGAACAAACGCTGGAATCGTTACGCCGAAGGTTGTTCAGTACGAAGACCCAATGGTGCTGTTGCACGTTGGACAGACCGCTGATCGTTACGGCGTTGTCCAAGAGCGAGTCGATGAAGGTGAAATTGACCACGGTCAACAAGACTTAGAGCGAGATGTTTTCGTCGCCCCAGGTGGGGTAACACTTGTGCGTTGTGACCTTTTCACAACACTTCGAGGCTTCGACCCGCTCATTCCAGTTCTTGGCGAAGACCTTGACCTTTGCTGGAGAGCACAAGTTGCTGGTGCCCGCGTGGTGGTGGCCCCGAGCGCAAAGGTAGCTCACCGAGAAACAATCGCCACTGGTGAGCGAATTGTCAGTGCTGTTGGAACTAGACGCAGAAGTCGCCAAGACCTACAACGTAGACATCAACTTATGGTTGTAGCGACTGGTTGGGGGCGAGTCACAACAATCATGACGCTTCCTGTGCTGGCGATAATGGATCTCTTCGAATTTTTGCTCTCACTGGTAAGTGGCGATACTGATCGTGCCGGAGCTGTCGTTAGTTCATGGCTGTGGCTATTTAATAATCGCAAGCGAATCAGAGAGCGCCGCCGTCTTCGTGGACAAATGCAAGTGCTATCTGACAGTGAGCTGCGTCGTCTTCAAGTAGGGGGAGCGAGTCGTTTGAAGCGGTTCACAACAACCCTTCTACGAGAAGGTCTAGACAGAGCTCGAGGAGTACTTCCACAAGCAGAAAGCATCCCTGAGGTGATAGGCGTCTCAGAAAGTTCTGGAGTGGG
The DNA here is from genome assembly GCA_903824535.1 of uncultured Actinomycetes bacterium. Lineage (GTDB taxonomy): Bacteria > Actinomycetota > Acidimicrobiia > Acidimicrobiales > RAAP-2 > RAAP-2. The sequence goes on from CAIJWX010000100.1 coordinate 20,397, forward strand.
CTTCGGCGCAGCTTTTTCTGAGAGTGAAGAGTTTGATGAGATACCTGAAAGTGATGAGATTTCACTTCGTCGAAGGGCGAGCCGTATCCTCACTTCATTTCGCGCTCAAGCAACCGTGATAGCTCTCGTCGTGGTTTTCTGGTTTATTGGAACTAGAAACCTTGCGGTGATGCCGCTGCCACTAGTAGGTCGACTTGCTCCACTCGATTCTTGGTGGTCTACGTGGCGTCACTTCTTTGCCTCATGGTCTCCGAACGGGCTTGGAACGGGCACACCTGGCATGCCGGGATATGGCGTTCTCGGGTTTGCGGGTTCTTTTGTTTTTGGTCGAATGGGAATCCTCCCTCGATTAGCTCTTGTCTTTTCAATTCCTATTGGCTCCATTGGTATTGCGCGACTCCTAAAGAATCGAGTTTCGAATCGTGCTCGTGTGATTGCTTCAATTGCCTACCTAGCAATGCCGCTTGGGCTCAACATGGTGAGCCAAGGGCGAATCGACATCCTTCTCACCGTTGCGGCACTGCCGTTTATTGTTCGTCGAATTTTTGAACTTCTAGCAATCCCAACATTTAGAGATGGCGCTTATACAGCGCCGGTGCATTTCGGACTTCAGGGATGGCGTAATACTGAAGCTGGTCAACGAACAATTCTTGTGATGATCATTGCTCTCGTGAGTGCCATGGCTCCTGCGACCTTGATTCTTGTTGGTGTAATTGTTGGCGGAGTTGTGATTGCAAGATTCTTTGAGAGCGATGAAAATGCATCACGAGTTCATCCATGGAGAATGCTTGGCTCAATAATTGGCACAGTAGCGATTTTCCTTCTGCCACTCACAATCAACGTATTCTTTTCCGGTCGACGAGCTCTTGAAATATTTGGAACATCACGTGGAACATGGTCCGTTCCATCTTTTGGTGGACTCATACGAGGCGCCGATGGGAATTTTGGAACTTCATGGGCGGCGTGGTTGCTGCCACTTGGCGCGCTACTTAGTTGGTTGATCTGTCAAGGTATTAGACGAAGCATTGCAAGCAAGGCTGCCGTAATCGCAACGTTGGCGCTAGTACTTGCCAGCCTTTCGTCACATAACTGGATGGGGCCTTTCGCACCAGACGTTGACGTTCTTCTCGCGCTCTACATGGCAATGGTGGCTCTGCTAATTGGTATTGGTGTTAGTGCACTTGAGAATGACCTTCGACAAGTTGGATTTGGATGGCGACAAATTTCTGCAGGATTCCTAGTCTCAATGTTGACAGTGAGTACTGTGCCATTTTTGTTGAGCTCAGCGAGTGGACGTTTTGATTTACCAATGAATAGTGTCGCGCAGTCGCTCAGTTCTCTTGCCCCAATTAACAGTGGTGAGTACAGAGTCCTTTGGCTCGGTGATCCAACAGTTCTGCCAATCGCTGGATGGTCCGTTGCCCCAGGACTTGTGGCGGCGACCACAATGAACGGCCTACCTACTGGCTCAACTCTGTTCTCGCCACCGAATTCAGGTACAAGTGATGTTCTTCTAAACGATATTCAATTAGCGCTTGAGGGTCGCACTGTTCGACTTGGGTCGCTTCTCTCGACCGCCGGGATTTCAACAATTGTTGTAATGAACGCGTCATCACCCGAGCTCGCCGGGGTGCAAACAGTTCCACTTCGACCTGTTCCTCAAACGCTTCGAACTGCACTCAACATGCAGACAGACTTGTCACTTGTTCTACAAACAAGTTCAGTCTCGGTGTTTGGCAATTCCTTATTTGCCGGGCTCATTCACGCCAGCAGTACCGGAACAAGTCCTGTTCCGGTACTCGCAACTATTGGCTCTGAAGGACATTTAAAAATGCCGGCGGCAAATGATGCCCACGTTGTTGCGGGTCTGGCCCCAGCGGGTGCCTTCGCACTTAATTTGAGCGGAAAACCTGTGGCCAGATCAATTGCAGATGGTTGGGCGCCGAAATATGCAATTGGATCCGTACATGGAAATGAGACAGTGCAAGTTGTTCTGCACCAGTTCCCGCTAAACGGTCTCCTTGCATTGTTCACACTGGGTCTCTGGTTATTTGTATGGCTTGGATTTGGCTGGGTACACCGTGCCGAGTGGCTATTCAACAAGAGAAACCGTCGAGTGGTTGTTCCAGTGAGTGAGGCAACGGAGAATGAATAACCTACGTCGACTGCCATTGACAGCTGTAATGGTGACTGCCCTTGTGATTACGGCTGCGCTAAGTACATTTCTCGGTACGTCTAATCCTTCGAAGCTATCTTCAGGGCTCCTCGTTGCTTCAAACTCTGAGTCAGCTGCTCTCTACTGCTCAGGACTCACTTCGAGCAGCGTTACATTTTTGAATACAACGTCTACGTCGCATAAAATTTCTCTCTCCTGGACAACTGACACTGGACAAAGCGGCAGTGAAAGTACCAAGATTTCGGGCAACAGCACATGGAACTTGAGTTCTGTTGGAAAAGGCAAAGTATTCGCGGTCGCTGCACAGGTAAATGGTGGAGGAGTTGTCGCAGCAGTTGTTGGATCCAACGGGCTCCAAAGTGCTTGCAGCTCAATTGGCGCCCAGTCTTGGTTCGGAGCAGGTTTTGATACAACTGTTGGCTCAACAGGAGACTTGAGTATTTACAATCCAACTGCAACAGCTGCAGTGTTCAATGTTTCCACGTACTCAGACAAAGGGTTCAATGCTCCTGCAGCGTTTCAGGGGCTTTCAGTCAATGCCCACCAATTATTTGTATTGAACCTTGGAACGCAACTAGTAAATACCAGCAATATTGGCGTCCGCGTAAAGGTCCTACGCGGGTCACTCGACATAATTGGTATTCAACAATCGGGAAATACGGTTTCGTACTACTCGGGACAGAGCCAGCTCAGTAAACAGAGTCTGTTCCCTCTCGTAACAACCGAAAATGGCGCCAAGGCGCAACTTCGATATGCGAACCCCGGATCAAAAACAATTTCAGTAACGGTGAAGGTAAGCCTTCCTCCATATAACGTTCCTGCACAATCGCTCACAGTGTTGCCTTACAGCAGTGGTGAAATAACGATTACACCAAACACTGCAATTCCAGCAAATGGATACGCATTCGTAAGCTCTTCTTCCAGTGACCCGATACTTACAACTCTCGTACTTGGAACATCCAAGGGGACTTCCCTTAGCGCTCTTGGGAACCCGTCATCATCACTACTGTTCGCTAATTTCAACGGAACAGCAATTGAAACTGCTCGAGTAACAAATACATCGAAGCAGAGTGTGACTGTCTCCATTTCTTCATTACCAAGTCAAGGCGTAAAGAGCTCGACCTCAAAGTTTCATATTAAGGCTGGCGAAACGGTGCAAGTGAAGTTGCAACATATAGCTACTGGTGAATTTATTACGGCGCCAAAGAGCGTTCTTCTGGCAACCGTTGCACTGCAAACAACTCCAGCAGGAGTTAATCTGCTGAGCGCTTTAAACAGCAGGTAGCGTCGGTGGCTGCCAAGTAGTTGATGGTGCAGGAGCTGCTTCTGAAGTTTCAGCCTTCACTGGAGCGCTAAGAGCACTCACAGTCTTGGTTCCACCAGGCCATACAGGCTCTCCGTGGGCTTCATCAATAAGTTTCGCAGCAGTATCACCATCAATAGTCTCGTGCTCCAGAAGCGATCGTGTCAGTGCTTCAAGGCCACGTCGGTGAAGTGTGAGCACTTCAATTGCGCGAGCTTCTTGTTCGCGAAGAATTCTCTCTACTTCGTCATCAACAATTTCAGCGGTGTGCTCTGAGTAGTCCTTTGTAGACATGAGTCCATCTCCAAGGAATACCTGCTGGTGTCCGCCCCAGGCCATTGGCCCAATTTCTTTCGACATTCCCCACTCGGTAACCATTCGACGAGCGAGCTCAGTATTTCGCTGAAGGTCGTCTGCGGCACCAGTAGATAGATCACCGTAAACAAGCAATTCAGCAACTCGTCCACCCATGCGCATACAAAGTGAATCTTCCAGGTGGCCTCGACCCATAATGTGGCGGTCTTCTTCAGGAAGTGTCATTGTGACACCCAGTGCCATTCCACGGGGGATAATCGTGATTTTGTGCAGTGGGTCAGTTTTTTCTAGAACGTACGCAAGTAGCGCGTGGCCACTTTCGTGGAATGCAATGCGCTCGCGCTCGTCATCTTGCAGCACCATTGAGTCTCGCTGGGCACCCATAAGAACTCGGTCACGTGCTGACTCAAAGTCGTTCATATTGATTGTTTTTGAATCACGACGGACAGCGTGTAGTGCCGACTCGTTAACGAGGTTCGCTAGGTCAGCGCCGCTCATTCCTGGTGTCCCGCGCGCAACCATTGAAAGGTCAACTGATGCATCAAGTGGCTTATCTTTTGAGTGCACCTGCAAGATTGGAAGTCGCTCATCGAGGTCGGGTAGTGGCACAACAATCTGGCGGTCAAAGCGTCCAGGGCGAAGTAGCGCTGGGTCAAGTACATCTGGTCGGTTGGTCGCGGCCATGACAACAATGCCCACAGTCGGATCAAAGCCGTCCATCTCGCTCAGCATCTGGTTAAGAGTCTGCTCACGTTCATCGTGTCCACCACCAACTCCAGCACCACGTTTGCGGCCAATGGAGTCGATTTCGTCGACGAAAATAATTGCTGGAGCAGCTTTACGCGCCGTTGAGAACAAGTCACGAACACGTGATGCACCAACACCGACGAACATTTCCATGAAGTCTGATCCTGAAACTGAGAAGAATGGAACTCCTGCTTCGCCAGCTACTGCTCGAGCAAGCATTGTCTTTCCAGTTCCTGGAGGACCAACAAGCAAGATGCCCTTTGGAATTAATGCGCCAATAGCTTTGTAGCGATCTGGGAACTTTAGAAACTCAACTACTTCGCTGATTTCTTGCTTCACGCCTTGGTATCCAGCAACGTCGGCGAACGTTGTTGAGGGGAGATCTTTATTAAATTGCTTTGCCTTGGACTTGCCAACGGACATCATCCCGTTCATCTGCCCCTTGGCCTGGCGGCTTGCAAAGAACATAAAGCCACCAAAAATGATGATCCAAATTAGGTAGGGCGCGAAGGTTGAAAGGAATCCATTGTTATTTACGAACACAACGGAAACATTGTTGGTGCGAAGTGTTTCAATTTCAGTAGTCAGAACTGGAATTGGACCGTTTGTGGTGTAGTTGGTTCCGTTCGTTAGTTGACCAGTGATTACACCATTGGTGTTATTAATGTTCGCTGAAATAACCCCAGCGTGGCGAGCTTCACGAATAAGTGCCGAGTAATTAATTGTCTTGATGTGCTTATTTGAAAAGAACGATGGAATGATCAGGATGCCCAGAATAAAGATCACCAGGGCAATGGTGATGAAACGTCGACGTGATTCTGGGGTTACTGGCTTCTTGCCTCCAGGCATGAGCTTGGAGAGGCCAGTTTTTTCTTTTTCAGGTGTAGTCACGTCTACCAATCTAGAGGTCAATTGTGACAATCAATTTGGCCCTGTGCATAACTCCAAACTTGTTAGCGTTATGACATATGAGTACCAGGCCATTAAAGGAAAATAACGGCAAACCTCGCACCATCACGATTCTGGTTGCATGCCTCGTGGGCTTCCTAGGTGGAGAGGTGTTGGCAACAGTCTTCGCCAGCATCCTCAGCAGTTCTCTTCACTTTCCAGGAGGCATCAGCGCTCTTACAAAGGTCGATAAGGCCCCTTACTGGTTCACTCTGTGTGGTCTTATTGGACTCTGGTGCGGCTTTATGGGAACAGTCGTATTCGCAGCAGTGTCGGGTGGCCTATCTCTTCCTAGAAGCATTTTCAGACTAAAAACATCAGATGCAAAATTCATAGTTATTGGTGTTGCGAGTCAATTACTTATTGGACTGCTCTATAAGCCATTTCACTTTAAAAACATGAATAAACCAGTTGAACATATTTTTGGATCAGTACATGGATCCATGTTTGTTCTTCTAGCAGTAGCAACAGTCTTCGTCGCCCCGTTCGTTGAGGAATGCCTTTTTCGCGGTGTTCTATTTCGTTCATTAGACATAAGTCTTTCTTCAGCGAACAAAAAATATGGTTCGCTAGCAGCAATGATCATTAGCGCGCTGATTTTCGGTTTGGCTCACGCAGAGCTACTTCAATTTGCTGGTCTGTTTATTCTTGGAATTGCGCTTGCGTACATTGTCAAAAGAACGCAGCGACTTGCTCCGAGCATTTTGACTCACATGTCTTTTAATGCGGTTGCCATGATTGCTGTCATACTTCAACGAACTGGTCACTAATGATTAGTCGCCTTCGTACTTTCTTCACCCCAGTTCGTGTGCTTGAAGCCGTTGTGGTGCTCATGGTTATTTTTGTAACTGTTTGGACAATGCATCCTTCTGTTTTGTTTTCGTCTTCGACGATTACTGGAGGTGACACTGGATCACACATAGCGCTGCCAGCATTTCTAAAATCGCAAGGAGGGTTTCTTCATCTGACCCCTTGGTATCCAGGATGGTTCAACGGGATGCCTGCTTACACCTACTACTTTGTGCTTCCCGATTACTTCGCTGTTCTAGCGAGCTACGTCATTAATTTTGCGGTGGCATTCAAACTCGTAACAATTCTTGGTTCGGTACTTCTACCGGTAACTGCATATGCCGTGGCGAAACTCTTTCGTGCACCACGACCGGTGCCCGCTGCACTTGCAGTCGCAACACTTCCGTTCTTATTTGATGCTTCGTTCACGATTGATGGAGGAAATCTCTTTTCAACAATGGCGGGTGAGTATTCGTTCTCATTCTCACTGGCACTTTCGCTCCTAACGGTAGGGCTCTTTGCCCGGGGAGTGCGAACAGGTCGTGGGTACTGGGTTGCTGCGATTTCGCTAAGTGCGACCTTGGCATCTCACGTACTTCCATGGTTCTTCTGCGTGGTGTCTATTGCCGTACTCGTTGTCTTTGAGCTGCTAGCTCGACGTGGAATTGGAACTGAAAGAAACACAGACATCATTCGTGCTGACTTTGCGCGACCGGTGCGTTTTGCGTTCTGGGCCGGACTCCTCTCACTGTGCTTGTCAGCCTGGTGGCTGGTCTCATTCCTGAGTTCGCAGGCCTACACAAACACCATGGGCTACGTGAACGACAACGTGAGCACCATCCATCAGATATTTACGCACTTAGGTTGGTTTAACGAAAATGGTTCATCTGCGGGTGACCGCTGGGTAATTGTTCTTGCCACGGTTGCGTTTGTCCTCGCATTTATTGTTCGTGACCGACTTGGAATGGTGCTTGCAACGCTGGGACTACTTTCACTAATTGGATTCATAGTTGATCCTCAAAGTGTTATTTGGAACGAACGAATTGTTCCATTTTGGTTTCTCGCCACCCATCTAAGCGCAGGGTGGTTATTTGGTTATCTACTCTCAAAGTGGATTGATAGGAAACCGAAGGAACCGCGTTCATGCGACCAAGAAGACGATGAACTCCCACAAGAGTTTGAACTCAATATTTATGAAAAGACTGAAGAGCGTCGAGTTAGTAGAACATTGAACGCAACACTTCTGGTGGCGTTACTTGGTCTGGGATCTGTGCTGCCAGGACAAATTGCCCCCGTTGCGTCTGCGCTGCACCTGCATACATCAGGAAATCAGGTGGGGGTCTGGGCTCAGTGGAACTACTCAGGATATGAAGCTAAAGCTGGCTGGAATGAATACCAAGACATCATGACCACAATGAAGTCCGTTTCTGCCAAGTATGGCTGTGGAAATGCCATGTGGGAATACGCATCTGGTCAAGATCGATTCGGAACACCCGAAGCATTGATGTTGTTGCCCTACTGGACCAATAACTGTGTTGGATCAATGGAGGGACTTTTCTTTGAGTCGTCGGCGACGACTCCCTATCACTTCATTAATCAATCAGAACTGAGTGCTGCTCCTAGCAATGCACAAGTTGGACTTGATTACGGAACTCTCGATGTTGTACTTGGCGTGAAGCACCTACAGATGCTTGGAGTGAAGTACTACATGGCCTTTTCACCAACTGTTATTGCGCAGGCGAGTGTAAATCCATCGCTGCAGCTTGTTGCAACAACCAAAGCCTGGCCGTCACCGGGGGCGACGTGGAGTATTTATTTAATTAAGAACAGCCCTGTTGTTCAGGCGCTCAGCAACGATCCAGTAGTGATAGATAACGTTTCGACGAGTAAGAAGTGGCTAAGCGTGAATCAACAGTGGTACAACACGCCTTCTATGTGGCATCAACTCATTGCTAGCAGTGGGCCAAAGACGTGGAAGCACATTTCGTCACTTAGTCAGCTTCCAAAGAAACAAAATGGGATCAGCGGTCTACCTTCAATAAGCAACGTAGTTCGAGGTACTCAATCAATTTCATTTCATGTAAGCAACCTCGGAACTCCAGTGCTTGTGAAGATGTCATATTTCCCAAGGTGGCATGTGTCGGGCGCGACTGGTCCATATCGTGTGAGCCCAAATGAGATAGTCGTTATCCCAACTTCGAAGGATGTCTCGTTGACGTATGACTCGGGAGCAGGACTCGGTGGTCTGATTACTGGTGCCACAGTTCTCCTTGGACTATTGACTGCGTTTATTCGCTATAGAGGGCGCTCTAAGTCCTCCAAGTAGAGTTGTACGTCGTGGACACAAAGAAAATCTTCAAGGCGTACGACGTTCGTGGAACGTATCCAGATCAGCTAAATGAGCGCCTTGCTCGAGCAATCGGCTCTGCATTTGCAACGTTTGTAAAGACTCCACGAATTGTGATTGCACGCGATATGCGTCCTTCTGGTGTCACTATGTGCGAAGCCTTCGCCGAAGGTGCGCGCAGTATTGGTGTTGAAGTTATTGACCTCGGTCTTGCTTCGACAGACTTTCTCTATTTCGCCGCTGGTCACCTAGACGCTCCTGGCGCGATGTTTACTGCTTCTCATAATCCTGCTCAGTACAACGGCATCAAGATGTGCCTCGCTGGAGCTAAGCCAATTGGCGTTGAGAGTGGCCTCGTAGAAATTGAAGCAATGGCTAATGAGTTTTATGTAACTCCTGCTACTGGCAGTCTTGCGGGCTACAGCGAACTCGATCTGATGGGCGAGTGGGTTAAGCACGTTCTCTCATTTGCTGATGCGTCTACGTTTCGACCTCTAAAGATTGTTGCTGATACCGCAAACGGTATGGGTGGCTTTATTGCTCCAAAGATTTTTGGTGGACTTCCATTCGACGTTGAGATTATGTACGAAGAACTCGATGGAACGTTCCCTAACCACCCAGCAGATCCGTTAGATGCAAAGAATCTTGTTGACCTACAAAAACGGGTTCTTGAGGTTGGTGCCGACATTGGCCTTGCTTTTGATGGTGACGCCGACCGAGTCTTTTTAATTGATGAAAAAGCCCAACCTATTTCTGGTTCAACTACTACGGCCATGGTTGCTGATGCAATGCTCAAGAAATACCCCGGTGCGACCATTCTTTATAACTTGATCTGCTCTAAATCAGTTCCAGCTGTTATTGCTGAAGGTGGCGGGGTGGCTGTTCGAACTCGAGTGGGCCATAGCTACATCAAGCAGCAAATGGCTGAAACAGGCGCTGTTTTCGGTGGCGAGCACTCTGGCCACTATTACTACCGAGACAATTACCGTGCTGACTCGGGCATCATTACGGCCATGGTTGTGCTGCAACTGCTCAGCGAATCATCAGTTCCTCTTTCAGAACTTGTTGCCCCGTACAACCGGTTCGTAGCTTCAGGTGAAATAAACACCGAAGTAGCAAGTCCCGCCAATAGCGTTGCCGTCATAGCCCAAAAGCTAAAGAGCGAAGGGGTGAACGTTGATCTGCTCGATGGAATGACTGCAGATTATGGAACGTGGTGGTTTAATCTTCGCCCATCGAATACTGAGCCACTTCTACGGCTTAATGTTGAAGCACCAAATAAAATTGAATGTCAACAGCGTGTTGACGAAGTTCTACAAATGATTAAAGAGGTTTAGGCCATGGCCCTTGACAGTTTCCTACTTGAGTTACTCGAAGACCCAACCGATCACGGAACTCTTCTCTATATTGCATCGAGCAATGTCCTCTACAACCCTCGCAAGAAAGTTGCCTACGAAGTTCGTGGATCAATCCCAGTGCTGCTCCCAGACGAAGCGCGTCAAGTGACAGATGCAGAGCACAGTACGTGGACCTCAGACACAACTGCAGTTACAACAGGTCGCTAGTTTTTCGTAACTTTTAGGGGAACCTTCAGTGGTCCCCAAATAGCAAGTCGGCCGTGCTTCCAGGTTGGAGCAGTTTCCATTGAGATTTCAGACCATGTCTCTACAAATACCTGTAGGGCTTCTTGGAGTTCTGCGCGTGCGAGAGCCGCACCAAGGCAGTGGTGAATACCACTAGAAAATGTCATGTGATTTCTGGCGTCTGACCTACTGATATCAAATTCATCTGCTTGATTAAATTCATTGCCATCACGATTTGCAGAAGACAGAGAAAAAGTAATCAACTGTCCTTTGGAAAAAATGATGTCCTTGTATTCGAATTCTTCTGCAACTTGACGAATGACAGTGCGAATTGGATTCACGTAACGAAGAGACTCTTCAACGGTGTTGGGAATTTGTGAAGGGTCGTTGCGCAACTGCTCCCACGTGTCTGGACGCTCAGCAAGCAGGGTAGTCATAATGCCGAGTTGATTACGAGTGGTGTCTGTTCCCGCAGCGATCATTCCCTGAACCAAACTCACAAGTTCGTCAGTCGAGAGACGGTCGCCCTCTTCTTCAACTTGAATAAGTGCACTAAGCAGGTCATTTCCGAGATTTTTTCGTCGTTCTTCCACGAGGTTCAAGCAGTACTTCTGAAAGTCACCCATTGCATCGACGAATTCTTGCTCGCGACCAATGATGAGCGGTGACCACCTGATGAACAGCAAATCTGCCCAGTAGCTAAAGAGGTCCCAGTCCTTTTCAGCAACTCCTACCTGATGGCATATAACTGCAATGGGGTATTCATTAAATGCAGCCTGAAATTCAAATGTCGTCTCGTTGTCAGATTCATGAACCTTTGAAAGAACACCTTCAATATAACTGCGCATGAATGGTCGAAGCTCATCAATGGCTTTTGCTGAAAAAGGTCGAGCTACGAGTCTGCGAAGTCGGTTGTGATCTTCGCCCTCAGCGCTCAAGATGCCATTGCTGTCTTCGAGCTGGTCAAGTGCTGTGCCAGTTCCAGCAATGAGTTTGCCAACTAGCTGCGAAGCTTGGTGCAGTCGACGCTCACGAAGTAGTGATACTGAGTCTTCGTGAGAAACGACAGCGTAGCCAAAAGCGGTTTTTCCAATCCAGTTTTGACTACGTTGCCGTGCTACTTCTTCGAGATATTCCTCACGTGAAGGATTATCACTTAGGTTTTTGGCTTCAGCAAGTGCTAAGTCCTCAACCCGAGTGGCCATTAGTTCAAGCGCTCAATGATCATTGCCATACCCTGTCCACCACCAACGCACATTGTTTCCATTCCGAAACGCTTGCCAGAGTCTTCAAGTGAGTTAATAAGTGTGGTCATGATGCGAGCACCAGTCATTCCAAATGGGTGACCAAGCGCAATTCCACCACCACGGATGTTTAGCTTGTCCATAGGAATTCCGAGGTGCTTTGCACTAGGAAGAACCTGAGCTGCAAATGCTTCGTTGATTTCAACGAGGTCAATCTGGTCAATTGTCATTCCCGCACGCTTCAGTGCCTGACGGCAAGCTTCGATTGGTCCGAGTCCCATGATTTCTGGGTTGAGTCCAGAAACACCTGAAGAAACAATTCGAGCTAGTGGCGTAAGTCCAAGCTCCTTGGCACGAGTGTCACTCATAACTACAACTGCAGCAGCGCCGTCGTTCAGTGGGCAAGCGTTACCTGCAGTAACACTTCCACCTTCGCGGAATACTGGAGCAAGAGAAGAAAGCTTCTCAAGTGTTGTTCCTGCACGTGGACCATCGTCTTTAGTCATTACTGTTCCGTCAGGAAGAGTTACTGGAATGATTTCGCGCTCGAAGAAACCGTTCTCCTGGTGCTTCACAGCGAGCTCTTGGCTTCGAACAGCAAATTCGTCCATTTCAAGACGTGAAACACCTTCTTGCTCAACAACGTTTTCGGCTGTTTGACCCATTGCAATGTAAATGTCTGGAAGACCAGCAGCTGGCTTCCAAGGCTCTGTAAATTTTGCAGAGCGAGTTTCGGTGCGAGCAAGTGCGTCAGCGAACACTGGGTTCATTGCCTTGCCGCTGTCTGATGCGCCAGAACCGAAACGAGAAACAGTTTCAACTCCAGCAGCGATAAATACGTCACCTTCACCAGAACGAATAGCGTGTGCAGCCATACGAATTGTCTGTAGTGATGATGAGCAGTAGCGGTTTACTGTTACTCCAGGAACATTGTCGAGGCCAGCAAGGATTGCTGAAACACGAGCAATGTTGAATCCAGCTTCACCAGCAGGCTGACCACAACCAAGAATGAGGTCTTCAACGGTATTTGGGTCGAGTTGAGGAACTTTCTTCAATACTTCGCGCACTACAAGTGCGGTGAGGTCGTCAGGACGCATGTCAACGAGTGAACCTTTAAAGGCTCTTCCAATTGGTGTACGACCGGTGGCGACGATTACGGCTTCTGGCATGGGGGCTCCTCCTACAGAGTTACTAATTGGTAACTCGTAGGAGCATACTTAACGCCGAGGGGTGGGTGTGTTTATGAAAGTTTGAGGGGACCAGCGTCGTCAAAACCCTGGCGAATTCCCTGACCAGCGCGCTGGCGAAGTTGTTCAGGATCAAAGAGCATCCAGTAAGCATTTAGTGCGTGTTTCCTCGAACGATTCTCAAATACTGTTGCCAAAACTTCAGGGTCACTGGCTTCATCTTCGTGAACAAAAACTTCAAGGATTGGAGTTGATGTAAGTAACTGCGCCTGCATGATTCCAAGAGCGGCTTCGTGAGCACACTGCTTATCTATTGGCGCGCTGCCGGGCATGCCGAGTGCAACAACAATTGAGCATCCGTCTTGTTCGATTAAGTTCTTTGCGGCAACGGCTAGGTCTTTGAAGCCAGGAACAGTTTTGGCAACGATCTTGAAGGTCTCGTTATACCCAGGGCACGTTGAAAGTTCAGCAATTGCGGCTGCACCCATGTTGTATCTCGCGAACATGGTGTCCACAACGCCTATTTTTACAACCTTTGATTTTTTGTTCTTTTTAGCCACGACACTCCGTTCTTCCCTAAGTCTAGAGAAAGATTGCCCCCGACATCCCGGGGGGTTTTGCTGGCCTCTAGAGTGGCCAATGAGGAAAGGAGTTCCATGGCTTGGGACTTTCAGACAGATCCAGCATTCGAAGAACAACTTGCTTGGATGCGCACATTTATTAAGGAAGAAATTTTTCCGATTGAGACGTTAAAGCTTGAACGATCACAGCTGATGGCCTTCATAAAGCCACTTCAAGAAGAAGTGAAGAAGCGCGGTCTATGGGCAGCACACCTTCCACCAGCGCTCGGTGGAATGGGCTTTGGTCAACTTGAGCTCGGACTTATGCACGAAATTCTTGGACAATCTCCATACGGACCAGTGGTGTTTGGAAACAACGCACCTGACAGTGGTAACGCTGAGCTGCTCGCTGCTGCCATGGAGATGACTGGTCGCGAAGATATTCGTGAACGTTGGTTGAACCCACTTCTCAATGGAGAGATCCGCTCTGGTTTTTCTATGACTGAACCAAACACTGCAGGATCAGACCCACGCCTTCTTGTTACTCGTGCTGAGAAAGATGGCGAAGAATGGGTTATCAATGGTCGCAAGTGGTACACCACGAATGGTTCTGTTGCGAATATTTTGATTCTCATGGCCGTCACTAACCCTGACGTTCACCCGTACCAAGGCTCGTCAATGTTTGTTGTTCCAGTCGACACACCGGGACTAACAATTCTTCGCGACGTTGGCTCAATGGACGACCCAGAAGTTACCTACGGCAAGTTTGGTAACCACGCAGAAATCCTTTACGAGGATGTCCGTATTCCAGCTGACCACCTTGTGGGGCCAGAAGGATCTGGATTCTTACTCGCACAGACTCGCCTGGGGCCAGGCCGCATTCACCACTGCATGCGCTGGCTCGGTCAGTCCCAGCGTGCCTTTGACATGATGTGTGAGCGCGCACTTAGCCGCTTCACACACGGATCGCTGCTGGCTGAAAAGCAGACTGTTCAGAACTGGATTGCTGATTCGAAAGCTGAGATGCATGCTGCTCGTCTCATGACGCTTCACGCTGCATGGAAGATGGACCAGGTTGGAGCTTCACAGTCTCGTGATGAGATTGCGATGATCAAGTACTACGGTGCAACGGTTCTGCATAACGTTGTTGACCGTGCACTTCAGGTCTATGGATCACTCGGATATTCATCAGACATGCCAATTGAAGGCATGTACCGTGCTGCTCGTGCAGCTCGAATCTATGACGGCCCAGACGAAGTGCACAAGCAGACAGTTGCTCGTCACGTTCTAAAGGAATACACCGCCAGTGAAATTCCTACAGACCATGTTCCAACTAGAACTGCTGCAGCACAGGTTAAGTACGCAGGCTTGCTCAAGGAATTAGGAATTCAGAACGCTTAGTGAAGCGCTAGTCCCTTTACGGCGTCTTTAATGTCAACGCCAACAGGAACTATTGCCAAGGTAGGAATCTGAACACCGTTGTCAATGAACTGCTGGATGTGCTCGCGGCACTTCTCGTAGGAGCCATGAATAAGTAGCTCGTCACATACTGAGTCCGGAATTAGTTCATTCGCTAACTTACGATCTCCAGCAGCCCACGCGTCCCACATTGGCTGGAGAATTTCTTCACGACCGAGCCACTTGTGAAACTCGGCGTATGTCGAAACCGTTAAGTAGGAAGAAATCATTCGACGTGCAATAAACCTTGCGGTGTCGGCGTCTTCAGTAGGAATCACGAAGAGGCGTGCGGCAATTGTTTTTCCAGGTCCAACTTCTGCAACACATGTTTTGACGTCTTCTGCAGAAAGCCAGTTAAGAATTGCACCATCTGCTTCAGTGCCAGCCAGTTTTAGCATTCGTGGTCGCAGAGCGCCTAAGAGAATTGGTGGTCGGTGAATAACTGGACGAGAGAGTTTGAAGCCATGAATTTCAAATGTGTCGTACACGTGGTCAATTTTTTCGCCGTCGAGTGCACGCTTTAGGAAATCAAGTACATCACGAGTACGTGAGTACGGCTTGTCGAACGCAATTCCATTCCATCGCTGCACTACTGGCATTGAAGAAGATCCGAGCCCCACGGTGAATCTGCCATTAGATGCTTCAGCAAGCGCTGCGATGCTCATTGCGAGAAGTCCGGCTCCACGCGTATACGCAGGAACTACTGCAACACCAAGATTAAGTCGAGACTCCCACGCGGCGGCAAGGGTTAGTGGTGTGAATCCGTCGGCCCCGTCAACTTCCATGCTCCAGACATCGGTGTAACCAATGTCAGCAAGCATGTGGAACCACTCTTTGTGTTCTGGAAGAGTGACGCCGTCAAAGGGAATAGTTACTCCGTAGCGTTGTGTCATGTAGACAGTGTTTCAGATTTTCAGGTTCTGTTTCTGCCATCATCACGAAATTGCACAATCGTCTTTATTTATAAGCAATCTTTGAGATGAATCCAATAATTTCCTTCATCTGTCCGTATGATTGAAGTAATCGTTAATTGAGGTTTGTGCGTAAAATACTTTTTATTTTGATTGTCCTCGCCGCACTTATTGCTGCAGGTTTCGTTGCTCGACCCCACAATTCCTCTGCATCGGAGACTTCTGGGGCAAAATCGTCCGCTCCAACCATTTCAAGTCCTCCTTCAGTGTGCTCAACTTCGCCGTGTAGCACCTGGAAAAATCCTGAACCATGGACGGGTGCGACACCTTCAATAATGACAACGGTGTTTACTCCCTTCAAGGATCAACCTTCAGTGAAAGCCTATGTTGCGTGGATTAACACAGCCACAACTGGCGTCGCGTTGTTCCCTGGCTATAAAGGACCAGGGCCAACAACAAAACCACGCGGCCCAGAGATGGTTCCACTTAAATCACGCGCGCGACTACTGGCAACCTTTAATTCAGGATTTTATGAATCTGACGCCGCCGCCGGTTTTTATACGCACGACATCCTCTACTTCCCAATGCGAAAAGGCATCGCGACGCTCGTTCGCTATAAAAACGGATCAGTTGACATTGTCTCTTGGACAGGTGGAGCACGACCAGATAGTTCAGTAGTAATGGCTCGACAAAACCTTTCATTAATGATTAATGGTTCAGAGCCGACGAATGCAACTTTAAATAATTCGCTGTGGGGTCTGACGCTTCATGGAGCTCCCGCAGTATGGAGAACAGCTCTGGCCATAGATGCTGGTGGGAACCTGATGTACGTCGCTGCACCGGAACAAACCGCACGCAGTCTTGCAATCCTTTTAACGAAGATTCATGCTGTTCGCGCAATGCAACTTGATATAAATCCGGCATGGCCAATTTTTGTCACGTATGCAAATCGTGGTGCGGCTGGCCCCGCACTCTTTGTTCCAAATTCAAGTCAAATTCCAAACAGATTTCTATATCCGAGCACAAAAGACTTCTTTGCCGTATTTGCGACCAAGACACCTGGTGAGCCACAGCCGTGGTAAAACCTCGTCACAAAAAACTAAAGGGCAAAAGATATTTTGTATCTGCTCTCTTAACTGCAATTGTCTTGATAGTTATTGCGGCCAGTACGTACTTTATTACTAACAAATCCGCTACCTCCACAACAACTACAACGACCTCAACGCAGCCACCGCAATCAAATGTAACTATCTCGGCTGTTGGAGATATGGAGCTTGGCTCAACTCCTCAACTTCCTGATAACCCAGTTGCAATTTTTTCCAACGTCTCGTCAGCATTAAAGGCACCAATTCAGTTTGGGAATCTTGAGGGCACACTGACCTCGGCGACAGAGTCAAAATGCGGTGCAAGCTCCACGAATTGTTATGCGTTTCGTACTCCAACTTCGTTTGCAACTGCATTCGCAACTGTTGGATTCAATGTTTTAAATAGTGCAAATAATCACAGCAATGACTTTGGTTCACAGGGCCGCATTGATACGTCAAAAGCTCTTGTGGGTGCTGGGATTGCACAAGCGGGTCTTCCTGGGCAGATTGCGATAATTAAGCAGGGGTCGACATCGGTTGCATTTGTGGGCTTTGCTCCTTATTACAACTCGAACAACCTCCTGAGCTTCTCGGCTGCTTCACAATTGATTGAAAAGGCAAAGCGACTTGCGAAGGTTGTTGTTGTGTACATGCATGCTGGAGCTGAGGGGAGTGCTTCAGCTCATGTTACAAAGGCAACAGAAGTATTCTTTGGTGAAAATCGTGGTAATCCGTACGCATTCGCTCACGCGGCAATTGACAACGGAGCCGACCTAGTCATTGCAAGCGGGCCACATGTTCTTCGAGGGATGGAAGTGTACCGAGGTCATCTCATTAATTACAGTCTTGGTGACTTTGCGAACTTTCATAACTTTGCAACAGGTGGGAAT
>CAIJWX010000101.1:0-11004 GCA_903824535.1 uncultured Actinomycetes bacterium
ATTTACCGGCGGCGCGACGCTGGAAGCGTGTTCGCTTCAGCATCTTCTTGTGCTTCTTCTTACGCATGCGCTTACGGCGCTTCTTAATTAATGATCCCATGGCTTGTACGACACTACTAGGTTTTCGAACTACCCCTCAAATAAACGGATTATTGAGGATTACCTGTCTCGCTGCTCTTTTCGATTTTCAAGGCTTGTCGAGGGCATCCGCGCACTGCATAGCGAGCTGACTGTAAGGCTCCAGAGTCGCTTTGGGGTACTGGTTCAGTAGAGATGATGGGATAACCCCACTCGTCAACGTCAACGAGCTCAGGGGCCAACTCATGGCAGTGACCGAACCCGTCACAAAGAATCGGATTTACCTTCAGAACAAATGATCCAGAACGTCTGCGCACTACTCCCATATAAGTTCATCCTCGTGCTCAAGTGAAGGAATCGCAATGATGTTCTTAGGTCGCTGTGCTGCGCTACACGGCCTGCCAACAATGTGCTGGGCAATGTCGTCGGCGAATACTTGAAGAGCTGAACGAACTAGTCGGATTACACCATCGGGGTGACGACAAGCTCCACGTCCTTCGATTGAGTCACATCGACTAATCAGTCGGTCATACGCAGCTCTTGGATCTTTTGCTGAGTGCGTGATGCTGGTTAAGTCTTCAGCAAGAGCTGGAAGCCCAAACGCACAAGGTCCACATTGGCGAGCGCTTTCATTTGCCATCCAGCGAACAATTCGAAGTGTCTCATAGACGCCGCACGCTTCACGTGGAAGAACTGCCATCACGCCAGCTCCAACATTTGCTCCGATCGCTGACAAAGTCTCATTTGCGTACGGAGTGTCAATGTGTTGACCGTGCAGCCATGTGCCACCGAAGCCACCAAGTAGTAGCGCCTGAGGTGCCATGTCAGCATGACCCGCCGAAAGAATTTCACGTATAGGTGTGCCTAATGAAACTTCCAGCACTGTTGGCCTCTCAACAGCGCCAGTGAGAGATACAAGTGTTGATCCCGGACTTTTCACAGTGCCAAGTTTTCTAAACCATTCAGCGCCAAAACGTGCAATGAGTGCAACATTGGCACACGTCTCGGCGTTATCTACAAGAGCTGGGCTGTGGCCGATTCGAAGAATGCTTGGACGCTCTGGGCGGTACTGGGGGAGTGATTCGTTGTTGTTTAACCAGTGAATGAGTGCTGATTCTTCTCCGGCGACGTAGCGCCAAGGTGGAGTTTGGAGTTCTATTTGTGCGCCACGCAAGCTACGTCGTTCCAGCTCATGGATAGCGCGACTTAAGTGATTGACAACTGTTGGGTTATCGCGAGCAACACACACAATAATTTTCTTGGCACCAATTAGTCCAGCTAATACTTGCGCACCTTCAAGAATCAGATGTGGATTAGCGCCAGCAAGAGCAAATTCCTTGTGGGCGGCTGGCTCACCTTCCATCACGTTCACAACAACTGATTTATTGTGCCCACGCTGCAAGCGAAGCAGATCAACTTTTCTAAATGTAGGAAACGCTGCGCCACCACGCCCAGTGAGTCCAGAGTTTTCGAGCTCGTGCATGACATTTAGCGGCTCTCCAGCAATAAATACTTCTTCATGCTGGTCAAGTGAAAGTGGACGACCTTCAGAGCCATGAAGCACTCGAGGAAGCGAGCTCGCATTAATCATTAGCGACGACGTGTTTTCTGAGGCGGTTCGAGACGTTGAGGAATTGTCTTGCCGCGCGGAATAGGTGAAAGTGCTGTACGTCCGGCGGCTCGATCAGGGCGACCAAAGTAACGCCACAGCGCAACATTAAGAACAATTGCGGCACATCCTGCAACTAAGACCATTCCAGGTCCATCGTGGGTATCGCTGCCTGACATGTAGGCGTGAACGATTGCTGACGTGTATGCAAGCCAACTAAACCAGTGAATAAATCGCCATGATTCATTTTTAATTCGAACCTTTAACAAACTTGAAATCCAGACGCAGAGAAGTAAGTCAAAACCAACTGCACCAATAGCAATTGGAATTGTTTTGTATACAGAGGTCATGGGAACAAATGCGGAGACAATCCCTGTAGGAACGTAACTGTCAATAACGGTAGTGAGAATATGAATGATAAGAAACAGCATTGCGACTATTGAAATTGAACGGTGGAGTTCATTTAGTTCAAACCGACCTACAAAAGTTCCACCAATGCGGTTTGCAACGAGTGAACCGAGCGTTACAACCAATGTCAGCAGTAGCAACGCAACAATGCCGGTTCCTCTGGTGACGTACCAAAGGTAGGGAGAGGTAACCGCGATCATTCGCTGTCCTCAGGCCAACCACCAATGAACTCCACGTCACCGTTGTTACGCACTAACCGAGCTGACCAGCCGGACTGTGCGATATGAAATCCAGCATCTTCGCCCCATAAAAGAGCAGCGGTTGCGAAAGCGTTGGCAGTTACACAGTCCACTGCACTAACGGTTGCGGTTGTGTAGGGCCCTCTGGCATAGCTTCCGGTACGTGGATCAATTATGTGATTCACAGTTTCACCGTTGACCGCCCAACTTCGTGCACGAAGTGATGAAGTTGCAATGCCACCACTACTCATAGCAATACTGGGCTCTGTTCCATAAATACTTAGCGAATCTGAAATTCCTATATTCCAAGGATTGCGCGAGTCAATGCCACGTAGGGCAACGTCGCCGCCAATTTCCACAGCGACACCGCCAAACTTCATGACGTCATTTGCCACTAAGTCAGCTGTCAAAGCCTTGGCGCTCGCACCAAAATCAATAGTGCAGTTAGTTAGCGACACCTTATGGCGGCTCGAATCAAACTTAATTGCAGAGATTCCAGGTGACGGCGAAGCAACTGAAGTGGTGCTGTGAGTATCGGTTTTTATTTCGCTGAAGTCACGGTTGTAGCCAAGTGCGAGTAACGAACTCAGCACAGTTGGATCACAGAGTCCATCAGTCATTTCGCTGGATCGAATTGCTGCGCTAAGAGCTATTTCAAAAGTTTCTGAAACTTCGACTTCTTTCCCAGCAGAATTATTGAGACATTGAATCTCAGAATCTTCTTTGAAGCGGTTACATGCTCGATCAATTTCATTTATCCAATGCCACAAGCGTTCGTTGGCGAACTCAAAGTGCTCGGCACTTTCAGTTGTAATAGAGCCGGTTAGTCCCCAAACTTCGAACTTGTTGGCAGTTAGTGACACGTCACGTGCCCAGACGGAGTCGAGTAACAAACCGTCGTCGTCGTGACGGGCCTCTTTGGTGGTGTGTAGACAGTAGTTGGAGTAGGGGCAACGCTGGTAGTTGTTGGTGTTTGACCTGGCGTGTGAGTTGGTGTTTGACCTGGCGTGTGAGTTGGCTGCGTAGCTTTTGTCGTTGTTGAATGATTTGACACTGGCGTTGTCGTAACTGGCACTACGCCAGTTGGTGTAGTCGTAACTGGATTAGTTGTTGCAGGTTTTGCCTTAGCTGAGGCGTACCCCACGAACAGCATTGAAAGTACGCTCGCAGAAAGGAACACGGTCTGTGTGAGTCGACGAACTCGGATGAACTGACGATCTCTTTGTTGAGGAGTCCTTGAAGTTTTCATATGATTATCCTGCTATCTAAACATATGAAAAGGCATTCGATTACATAAGAGAATCATCAGAATTATGCCGAGAGTCCTTAAATCATAGGAAAAGTAATTGTAAATCTTGCGCCACCGAGCTCAGGATCTTGGTCAACTACAACAACACCTTGGAATTCACTGACGACTTGGGCAACGATCGAAAGCCCTAGTCCGGACCCTGGCAGTGGGCGAGCAGATGGCGAACGCCAGAATCGGTCGAAAACAAATGGACGGTCTTCTATTTTTACTCCCGGACCACTATCGCTAACAGTAATAGTGCCGTTTGACGTTGTAACAAGTATTCGACCATTTTCAGGTGTGAACTTGATGGCATTCGTTAGCAAGTTGCTGACAGCTCGCTCAAGCCGGTCACGTCGACCCGAGATTGAAGACTGTTCGAGCACCGCATCAATTGTGATGTACTTGATTCGAGCGTATGTTCGTGCGGTCTCGACAGATTCCTCGACACAGTCTTCAAGATTGAGTACGACTACATCGCCTTCACTGCGTTCTCCGCGTGAAAGTTCACCGAGGTCGGTAATCAGAACTGAAAGTTCATCAACCTGAGTAATGATGTCGGCTTTTAGCTGGTTCAAGTCTTCTTCTGAGAGCTCAGATGCACGAGACATAACTTGTGCGTTCGTTCGAAGTGAGGTGAGCGGTGTGCGAAGTTCATGACTTGCGTCCAGGACAAGTTGACGTTGTAGTAGTTGGCTATCTTCCACGGAGCTGAGCAAGTGATTAAAGACTTTTCGCAGTCGACCAAGCTCATCAGAACTTCCTTCTTCTATGCGGTGGCTGAGGTCTTTGGTCGTTGCGACTGATTCGATTTCATTTGTAACTTCCTCGAGTGGTCGAAGTGCAGTACGAGCAATAAATGTTCCGAGCAAGAATGCCAAGAAAACCCCACCAAGCGCTACTAACAACAATTTTCCAATCAGGTGGCGTAATTGATTTAGCTCACCAGAAATATTTATTACAAAGAGCTGAGCTGACGTTGTCTTCACTTCGCAGTACCCGGTATCGCAGGCAACCTCAGTATCCTTTGGAATGGCGACGATGAGTTCTCTGAATGGCGAGTCGTTAATCTCAACTGTGCGAAGTTGATCGCCAAGCTTTCCTCTAGCTACCTGCAGAATCACAGCGTCAATAGGCACAGTGGATTTAGGGATTGTGGTCCCATTTGCGAGCACCAGCTCGGTGAACGCTCCACTCAGTCGGATGTCTTCACCAGATTCATGTGGTTTGGCCAGCAACGCTGCATTGTGTAGCGAAGTATCCACTGAAGCCAGTAGTGAATTTCTAGCTGTGAGGAATGAAGCAAAGCAGGCGAGCAGAACCGCAATAGTGGCAACACCAACGGTTGAAAAAATTACTCGATTACGAAACGTCACGAGGAGCGAAGTGCGTATCCAACGCCACGGACAGTTTGGATGAGGCGTGAATGCTCGTCACCTTCGTCTTCAAGCTTGCGTCGAAGGTAGCCAATATAGACAGCGAGTGAATTAGTTCTCGAGTCGAAGTTGTAACCCCAAACAAGATCAAGAATCTGCTCGCGAGTGAGGACTTGACGAGGATGCTGCAAGAACAACTCCAGCAGATCGAATTCAATTTTGGTGAGGTCTACTAAGCGCTCGCCACGAAATACTTCTCGTGTTTGAGGATTGAGGGTCAGGTCTTCAAAGCGAAGTACTTCAGTGGTCCCTTCGCCAGCACTGCGGCGACGAAGTAGTGCACGAAGTCGCGCAAGGAGTTCGGCTAAGTCAAATGGCTTTACGAGATAATCATCAGCACCAGCATCAAGGCCTTCGACACGGTCATTTACTGCGTCACGTGCAGTGAGCATCAAAATAGGTGTTGCATCCCCGGCTCTTCGAATTCTGCGACAGACCTCGAGGCCGTCAATGTCAGGAAGTTGAAGATCCAAAATAATTGCGTCTGGCACTCGAAGTTGAATTGACTTCAGGGCGCTAAGACCATCTTCGAAGAGTTCAACCTCATAATTTTCCATACGAAGTGCACGTCCGAGGGCTGTTCTAATCGCGCCATCATCATCAATAATCGCGATGTAGTGGTTGGATGCTGCTGCGTTCATAATTGGGCTCTCGTTTGGGTACTTCGTTTCCCTCTATTGTTGTAGATGGGTATTAAGGGTCTTGAGGCATTCCATAAGAATTTCTGAAGATTCAATGTATCTAACAATGGCGGATCGTCCAATGGCAGGACAACAGACTTTGAATCTGTGAATCTAGGTTCGACCCCTAGTCCGCCAGCCAAGAAGTTATTTTGCAAAACGGCTCAGTAGGGCCGCGAGTTTGAGGGGCTGGTCTCCCTGTACTGAATGCCCAGCCTCTACAACGTGAACAATCTCGGCGTGTGGAACTCGACGCGTAAGTTCCTTCTCATCATCGTCATCAACAACTGACCCAGCGGCCATGCCCCTAATAAGTGTGACTGGCATTTTGAGCTCAGCCAGTTTGTCCCACAAGTTTCCAACTTCTGGTGCGCTCAGTTCAGACTTTGGATGTTGCTGGTGACGCCACACCCAGGTTCCGTCACTTCGCTGCAATGCATTGTGCAAGATGCCACGGCGTAGTGCTGAAACTTTTCGAGTCGGGTTGTGTTCAATGGTTCGTTTTAGAAGGTCCTCGAAATCATCAAACGATGTTGGACCATTTACAAAAGCCGTGATGTGTTTTGCTTTTTCTGCGTTGACTCCTGGCGTGATGTCAATCAGCGTTAGCGAGCTCACGAGTTCAGGGTGCGCTGCTGCAATAAGAATTGACGTCAGTCCACCCATTGACATTCCAACCAGAGGTGTTGGCTTTGAAATAAGTTTTCCAATGGCAACTGCTACATCGCTGGCGTGAGCAGCTACGGCAGAAGAACCGTATGGGCTCGCATCAGAGTGACCATGGTTTGGAAGGTCAAGAGCAATAAGCGGTTGCTGCAGGGAAAGAGCAACCGTGTCGTAGGTGTGTGCATTTTGTGCTCCACCATGGAGCAAGATCATTGAAGGATCTGTGTCGCCCCACTGGAGGCCGCTGAGCTTTCGCTCTGCATCTATTGGGACAAAGAAGCGTTTAACGTTTGGAACTTGGACGTCGAGGTCCCATTCAGCAAGGTTTTCCTGGAAGAAGGAAAACTCGTCATAATTAATTTCACCCACCACCGCATCGTAGAAGATGAATGCTAGAGATGTTGGTGTGATTCGACCAACTTGTGTAGTAGTGCTCGCAGCCGGTGAGGGGACCAGAATGAGGTCCTCACGCCCTAAGCCACTACACCACTTATGTGGTCGTCCCATGGTGCTCTACGTTCTAGACGCCGCGGCGCAAGAGAACGTCATGGCCACAGTCGTAGTAGTGGGTCACGGCGCAACATGGGTTGAGAAAGCAGTCAGCGAGAGAGCTCGCGAAGACGTTCGAATCACATTTGTTGAACAACATGAGCAGCTCGGAACTGGCCACGCAGTGAGTGTGGCGCTTCCGACAATCGCTGAAGCTATGAATGGGGCTGATGGTGACGTCCTCATCATGCCTGGCGACACACCGCTACTTCGCCAGAGCACTATTGCGAGACTTCTTGAAGCCCATCGTGAAAAAGATGCAGCGCTCACCGTGCTCACAGCTGTAGTTGATGACCCATCGGGATACGGACGAATTATTCACGCAAAGAACGGATCAGTTGCTCGGATTGTTGAAGAAAAAGATGCAACACCAGAAGAACGTGAAATAAACGAAATAAACACCTCAATCATGGTGGTGAAAGAAAGCTTGCTGGGCCCGGCGCTACGTCGTGTGGATCGTCAAAATGCTCAAAATGAGTACTACCTAACTGATCTCATCTCGGTGCTCTTCGAAACAGGTCACGTAACGCAGTCCGTGGCGTTAGATGACGCGACCGAAGCTCAGGGAGTTAATGACCGTTTGCAACTGGCAACAGCTGAGGTTGCTATGAGGACGAGAATTAATGATCGCTGGATGAAACGTGGCGTCACTATGTGGGATCCTTCTCAGACCTATATCGATGCTGACGTTGAACTGGCTCAAGAGGTCTCACTGCTTCCGGGAACTGTCTTAAAGGGCAAGTGTGTAATTGCCAAAGGAGCTCAAATAGGTCCTCACGCAAACTTGGACAACGTCAGCGTTGGAGAAAATGCTCAGATTGGAACCGTTGACGCGGTGGACTCAAAAATTGGCTCCGACGCCCGGGTCAGTTCATTTGTGGTTCTAGGACCAGGCACGGAAATAGTTTCTGGGGAGTTCGTTGCACCCTTTGAGCACCGGAACCGCTAGTACGTAGGTAATAAAACAACTACGCTGGCTACGTGGAGTCACTCGCTAAGCGTCGCCTTGTCATCGTCTCGGGTCGCTGTCACCCTGCACTTGCAAAAGACATAGCTGGCAAATTAGGTGTCGAGTTAGCTGAAGCAAATGTTCGCGAATTCGCTAATGGCGAAATTCACTGTCGTTTCGATGAATCAATTCGTGGAGCGCACGTTTTTATTGTTCAAACACACTCGTCGCCTGTAAACGATGCAGTGATGGAACAACTAATAATGATTGATGCAGCCAAGCGTGCATCTGCAAAAAGCATTACTGCAGTAATTCCAAATTATGGTTACGCACGTCAAGACCGAAAGTCTGCTGGACGTGAACCAATCACTGCAAAACTTATTGCGGACATGTTGCAAACCGCTGGTGCCACTCGCGTACTTTCAGTGGACTTCCACTCTGGTCAGATTCAGGGGTTCTTTGATATTCCGGTGGACCACTTAGTTGCAGCCCCAGTACTTGAGGATTATCTAAAGGCCAATGCTGATCCGCACAAGCTCGTAGTAGTTGCGCCTGACGCTGGGCGAGTGAAGGTTGCTGAGCGCTACGCCCAACACCTTGGATGCGACCTAGCTCTTGTTCACAAAACCAGGCCAACAGGAACAATGAACACTGTTGAAGCACGACACATCATTGGTGATGTTGACGGACGTCACTGCGTGCTTATTGACGACATGATTGACACGGCAGGAACAATTGTTGCGAGTTGTGACCTTCTAAAAGAGAGAGGCGCATCCGAGATTTGGGTGATGGCCACACACGCTGTGTTCTCTCCGCCGGCTGTTGATCGACTCTTTAACGCTCCCGTGAGTCGAGTGATTGTTACCGACACCTTGCCGCTCGGCCCTGAGCGCCGATTTGAAAAGCTGGAGGTTCTTTCAGTTTCTTCCATCATTGCGAACGCAATTTCCGCCATTTTCGAGGATGCTTCGGTTTCGGACATCTTCGGTGGCGAGAACCTCCTGTAGGCAAAAAACGCCGATCTGGCCTACCGGCTAGACTTATTTCCCGGTGCCCAGCCCACATTTGGGCGGCAAACCATTCGTAAGAGGAGTTTTCATGACACAGGCAACGTTGAACGCGCTGACCACACGAGACAAGGGTTCACGTAACTCACGCCGCCTACGCGCAGCTGGCTCAATTCCTGCCGTTGTTTACGGTGAAGGTGTTGCTCCACTTGTTGTTTCAGTAGACGCCAAAGAATTCCGCACATCAGTTTCAGGTGACCAGGGTCTTAACTCACTCATCACTCTTACCGCTGATGGCAAGAGCTACACAGTGCTTGCACGTGAACTGCAGCGTCACAAGGTTCGTGGCACAGTTGCTCACATTGACTTCCAGGTTGTTGACCCTAACAAGCCTGTAGTTGCAACTGTTCCAGTTCACATGATTGGTGACGCAGTTGAAGTACGTCACGCTGACTGGGAAATTGACCAGCAGTTGTTCAGTGTTGAGCTTCGTGCTCGTCCTGCAGACGTTCCAACGCACGTTGATGCCGACATTTCTCACTTGACACCTGGTGCAACATTGCACGTAGGAGACCTCGTTCTTCCTGCCGGCGTTGAAGCAGCTGGTGACAAGAACGCAGCTGTTGTCTCAACACGTCAAGGACGCGTTGCACTCGTTGGTGGTGGCCAAGACGCAGCCGCTGCAGCACCTGATGCTGCCGCTGCTCCAGCAGCTACCCCTTCGGCGTAGTTCGTCGTGGCGCTTCGGCGCTCTAAGGACGAAGAACGAAGAGGAAGTGCATCGACACTTCTTATTGTCGGTCTTGCCAATCCTGGATCTGAATATGAAGGAACACGCCACAATGTAGGTGGTGATGCCGTTCGCCTCGTGTGTGAGCGACGTGGCGTAAAGCTCACACTCGAAAGACGTCAACGCGCAATGAGTGCTTCTGTTTCAACGCCAAGAGGAATAGTGACTCTGGCAGTTCCTACGACCTACATGAATGAATCAGGTGCAGCACTTCCACCGCTTCTTAAGCGCACTTCGTTACACGACCTCGAACATCTTGTTGTTGCCCATGATGAACTCGATCTCGAGCCAGGTCGCCTTATGTTCAAACAAGGTGGCGGGCTCGCTGGCCACAATGGACTCCGGTCAATTACGAGCGCCCTCGGGACACAAGATTTCGCGAGACTGCGTATTGGTATTGGTAAACCAATCACCAAAGAGCAGGGCGCTGACCACGTGCTTCGCAAACCAACCGGTGCCCGCAAAGAAGCACTGCAGCGTGATGTTGTTGCAGCAGCTGACGCAATTGAAATGCTGCTTGACTATGACTTTGTAGATGCCCAGGCACGTGTGAATGGTGCTCGTGGCTAATACATCAGGTTTGGCACGTGTCTTAGAGCACGTCGCACCCTCTATCCGTGCCTCGGTCGCGTCGGGTTCGTTCATTCCAAGTAGCTATGCCACACCACTTGCGGTTGCTAGTTACGCACCAAAAGATCAATTAACACTCGTTGTTACCGCAACTTCTACGGAAGCTGACATTCTTCGAGATGCGTTGTCCGCGCTGTTAGATGATGAAGTCGCACTCTGGCCGGGTTGGGACACGCACCCTCTAGAGCGCGTCAGCCCAGACAGCTCCGTTATGGCCATGCGATCACTTCTTAGATGGAGGCTGCAAAGTAATGACCGGCCACGAATCCTCGTTGCGTCAGCTCGCTCCGTGGCGCAGCTACTTGCACCAGAAGAACTTGTTTCTCCAATAAATGTTTCGCGCGGAGAGACTCTTGATCGTGACAGTTTTATTTCGTCGCTGTCAGTAATGGGATACAGACGAGAGAATTTGGTCGAACACCGCGCAGAGTTCGCGGTTCGTGGAGGGATTGTTGACGTCTGGCCAGCGCAGGGCAATGATCCAATTCGTCTCGACTTCTTTGGCGACGAGATTGAGCGTCTCACAGCATTCGACATTGCGAATCAACGCTCAACGCACGATATTGAACAGGCGTACATTGCCCCAGCGAGAGAGTGGATTCCCTCTGAAAAGACCAGAGCTCGCAGTGAAGCATTAATCAAATCTGCGCCATGGGGCAGAGAAACGTTTGACCG
>CAIJWX010000102.1:0-5036 GCA_903824535.1 uncultured Actinomycetes bacterium
GGGTGAAGAATTTCTCGGTCAAGATCTCCGTCTGGAGTCGGAACCTTAACTGTTAGATACCCCTCTGGGATTGGAGCGGTTCCTGACCAGCCATAGCCGTACACACCCATTGTTCCAAGGTGAACAAGGGCAATGTCGAGTCCGGACTCAACAATCGCCACTAGAACGTTGTGCGTTCCAGTCACGTTGTTGTCAACGGTGTAGCGCTTAGCTACTTCATTACGCATTGAATAAGGGGCAGCACGTTGTTCACCAAAGTGGACAATTGCGTCAGGGCGCTCAGACTTTAGAAGTGCCGCAAAACGGTCATATTCCTTAGCAATGTCAAGGTTTACGAAGCCAATCTTCTTGCCAGAGATCTCTTCCCAAACTTTCACACGCTCTTCCATTGAAGTAATAGGTGTGAGTGAATCAACACCGAGCTCAACATCGATTGCACGACGACTTAGGTTGTCAATAATAATTACATCGTGACCAATGTCAGATAGGTGAAGCGAGGTTGGCCAACCACAGAATCCGTCACCACCGAGAACAAGAACTTTCACGAATACTCCTTCGACACACAAAGTGCGTTGTATCTAAGTAAGAAAGCCTACCAACTAAAGGGATTTACTCAGTTTCATTGAGAAAAGTATTTCTCACATGCTTGTTTGTTACCAAAGTCACTTTATGGCTCTAACGGCACTTTTCACTTAGAACTAGCAACAATGCCTAATAGCCTTTTAACAAGAAAATTTCTTTAGTTATTGGAGTTCTTTTGAGCACATTTTTCCTTGCATCACTCGTCAACTTGGATCATCCGGGTCACTATATTCACTGGCATTTTGTGAACTTAAGTGTCGGAAATCTCATAGTGATTTTGCTGATGATTACTACTTTCATTGCAGCTCTTCTTCTGCCCTTTCCAGGCAACAAGCGAAATAGGAGTGAAAAATGAGTTCTGTAGAAATCGATCGCCAGTGGACTACGCGTCTTAGAAAGCGTGTCGAAGGGAAGCTTCCACCAGAAAAAGTACTTCCTGATACTCAGCCAAGCTACGTAGCTTCTTGGATATATGTATTTGGGGTAGCAACACTTACCTCCTTTATTCTTGTACTAGCAACTGGATGCATCTTGTCTATTCGTGGGCCCGAGTGGTGGCATGGATCAAGCTATGGGCACTTCGTTAATTCGCTTCACCTATGGAGTGTGGAGATCTTCTTCTTCTCAATGGTTATTCACCTTTGGGGTAAGTACTTCATGGCCGCATGGAGAGGTGGCCGCCAGCTCACCTGGATGACAGGTGGCATCACGTTCCTCGTTTCAATCGCTGCAGCATTCACTGGATATGTTTCACAAAGCAACTTTGACTCACAGTGGATCTCTACTCAGGCCAAAGACGGTATTAACGCAACCGGTGCAGGCGCATACTTCAACGTTCTCAACTTGGGACAAATGTTGATGTGGCACATTGTCTTACTTCCACTAGTCGCAGTGCTCCTGACGATAATCCATGTTGTTTTAGTCCGTATTAAGGGTGTTGTTCCACCATTCGCAGAAGAATCAGAGGTCGCATAATGAGTAAAAAATTCCGAAGTGACGTAGATGTTGTTGAGTGGACCGGGCGTCAGAGGCCTTATGACATTTTAAAAGAAGGGGCCATTGCCCTTCTCGTCATAACAGTTCTCACTATGACGCTCGCAATTATTTATGGGTCGCCTGACGAGCCCTCAATAACAATTAAAAAATGGTCCAACGTGGCGCCAATTGACTTTGCAACAACTGCAATCAGCGAGCTCAATGGAACTTCAACAACGGGTTCGTATGGCCCTCCGTATAACCACGCAGCAACTGGGCAAACAATCGGTCCTGTGAACTTGGTTAAAACCGTTGGTGTTCGAATCCCAATCGATACCGTCAACGACTTTGTTATAAATCCACTTAAAGCGCTTCCATACCAAGCTGACCTGCATCAGAGTTTGGTTAATTGGAACAATGCGAGTGAAGCGACCCGAGCAATTTGGGTTTCGAGCTATTCAGATGCTGCGCCAAAGATGACATTTACTAATGGCAAAATCATTGTCCCAACAACAACTGCAGGTCCAGTACCAGTCCTGATAAACAACTTGACTTCAATGGCTCGAAGTGGAGCACTCGATGAATCGTTAATTTCAAATAACGACTTTTATACAACTGACTTCACCAAGACATTGCTGTTTATTTCAGATGGTTCATACTTGGCAGACATTGCTGACAAGCAGCATCTCTCTGGAAGCCAGTGGGGAATGATGAACGAAACAGGAAGTTACCCAGGCCAAGCGTGGCTCTGGCTGTATTCGTTCTGGTACCAAATCCCACCATTCAACACAAGTGAAAACGCCGACTCGTTGGTGTGGGCACTGATGATGCTGCTAACGGCTCTGATGATCTTCGTTCCGTTTATCCCGGGGATCAGGTCAATCCCACGAAAGACACGTGTCTACCGACTCATCTGGAGAGATCACTACAAGAACAGTTAAAACGATTTACCGGGGTCGCGGTCATGCATCTTTTGTGCAAAGAGCGCGGCTTCGGTACGACGTTGAAATCCCAGCTTCGAAAGCAAGAACGAAACGTAGTTCTTAACTGTCTTTTCAGACAAGAACAATGTCTCACTTATTTCACGATTGCTAAATCCTTCACTAAGTAGATCAAGGATTTGCCGTTCACGAGGACTCAAACTTGCAAGTCGTGCGTCTTCAGCCGTTTCACGTAACAACCTGCGGCGGGCCGACTCCACTTGATCTGAACTCATAAGTTCATTTCCGGCAGCCACACTTCTGATTGCTGAAACCAGACCGTCACTATTGATGTCCTTCAGTACAAAACCTCGTGCACCTGCAAGTACTGAGGCGAGAAGTGCATCATCATCTGCATAAGAAGTGAGCATGATGCTGTGAAGACCTGGAGCCTCTTGGTGGAAGTGGCGACAAAGTTCAATTCCACTGCCATCTCCTAAGCGGACATCAAGAAGAGCAACGTCTACTGAGGAAAAATCAGAAAAAACAAGTCCTTCTTCAAGGGAACTAATTTGAGCCACAACTTCTAATCCGTCGTAGCCATTAAGAAGTTCGACAAGCCCACGACGAACAATCTCGTGATCATCTACAACTAGAACTCTGATCATTTCTCTACCTTTTTTGTTGTCCAAGTAATAACTGTTCCAGTTTCTGGAGTTGAGGAGGCGCTAAATGTTCCGCCACACTGACGTGCGCGTGTAGCTAGGTTTCGAAGCCCGTGGCCAGCAGAATTTGGTGCATTAAATCCAATACCGTCATCCTTTACTTCAAGAACAACGAAATCTTTATTTTCGCTCAATGTGACAGAAACAAAACTTGCGTGTGAATGTCTCACAACATTTGAGAGAATCTCACGAAGTGAGCTAATTAATTGATCTGACGTGAAGACATCCATATATGATTCAACATCATCAGCAATACTCGACACGACAGGAACGCCCAAGCGCTGTTCAACCTCATTCGCTAATTCAGACACTCTTGTTTTGAGTGCAGCGGACCTTAAGTGGTCATTTTCAATCTCAAATATTGTGGTTCGAACTTCCAGCATTGTTGTATCTATTTCTTTTAGCGCAGCAGTAATTCGGTCCAGGTCTTTATCGCTCAAGTCACTTCGACTAAGTACCTGGAGACTAAGTCCAATACCGAAAAGTCTCTGAACAACTGAGTCATGTAAATCTCTAGCGAGTCGTTCGCGTTCTTCGCTCAACACTAAATCTCGAGATCTGGCGCGAAGGGACGCCTGGTCAATTACGTACCCAGTTGCTAGACCAAACGCATCCAACAAATCTTCGTCGTCATCGTCAAACAGTGAGCCGTCTGATCGGTCGCATAAATAGATTGCACCAAAGATTTGACCATCTGACGTTCGTATTGGCACACCTAGAAAAGTTGTCATTACGGGGTGATTTGGTGGGAAACCGGCGGCACCTGGATGTTTCGACATGTCGGAGATTCGTAGTCGTACTCCACCTTGAATTATTTCTCCAAGAATTCCACGACCCGTAGGTTCGTCACCTAAAACATCTCTTTGCTCGGGGGTCACGCCGTAGGTAACAAACCTAGAGAGCGTGACACCGTCGGCACTAACTATGCCAAGCGCCCCATACCGAGCACCGAGGAGCTCAGCAGCAGTTGTAACAATTGACACTGCGAGCTCATTTAAGTCCGTAACTGACTCGATTAGAAATGTCGCCTCAATAAGAGCGTGCAAACTATCGATGTCTTTAATACGGCGAAAACTCATTTCATGAGTCTTACACTGTTTAAGAAATTGAGATTAGTGACAAACGTCCTATTTTGAGGGTAAAACTACTCAACAAAGACGCTGTTGAACTGCTGGGTGACTCGAATGAACGTCGTGCACTTGCTGAGATCCTTCAAACGAGCAGCACCGACATATGTACAAGTAGAGCGAATGCCACCAAGGATGTCTTGAACAGTTAATGACACAACACCACGGTATGGAACCAACACTTCGCGGCCTTCAGCTGCGCGGTATTCGCGTAGTCCACCGAAGTGCTTTTCATTTGCGGCGCGAGAGCTCATCCCGTAGAACTGGACGTACTTGTTGTCAACAACTTCTCCGCCGCCTTCGTCGTGGCCAGCGAGCATTCCACCCAACATCACAAAGTCTGCGTTCGCACCAAATGCTTTCGCAACGTCACCGGGTGAGGTGCAGCCACCATCAGCAATTATGTGCCCACCAAGTTCATGTGCTGCTTCACCACATTCAATAATTGCTGAGAGCTGTGGGTAGCCAACACCAGTCTTTACGCGAGTCGTGCACACCGACCCTGGGCCAATGCCGACTTTTACGATGTCAGCACCATTGATTATGAGTTCTTCAGTCATCTCACGTGTTGCAACGTTGCCAGCGATGATGACAATCTCGGGGTAGTTAGAGCGAAAATCACGAACAAATTCAACAAATGTTTCGGTGTATCCATTAGCCACATCAATGCAAACAAACTTCATGTGCTCTTGTCCAACTTCGTTATA
>CAIJWX010000103.1:0-2477 GCA_903824535.1 uncultured Actinomycetes bacterium
CTTGCAGCAGCTGGTGTTGGAACAATCGGCATCATTGACATGGACGTTGTTGACGCTTCAAACATTCAGCGCCAAGTACTTCACAACCACGACCGTGTCGGAATGCGAAAAGTTGATAGTGCTCGCATGACGCTTGAAGCACTTAACCCTGACCTCGTTGTTAAGACCTACGACACACGTCTAAACGCTGAGAACATTCTTGACATCATTGATGGTTACGACGTCATTGTTGACGGAACAGACAACTTTCCTACGCGCTACCTCGTCAATGACGCAGCACTACTTAAGAAGATTCCAGTTGTCCACGGATCAATCTTTCGCTTCGAAGGACAAGCAACAATTTTTGCTCCCTACGTTGGGCCTTGCTACCGCTGCATGATTCCTGAACCACCTCCAGCCGAGCTCGCACCAAGCTGTGCTGAAGCTGGAGTGCTCGGAGTTCTTCCTGGGATCATTGGTTCAATCCAAGCAATTGAAACAATCAAGTTGATTCTCGACCTCGGTGAACCACTTATTGGTCGCCTCATGTCGTATGACTCACTCGACCAGAGCTTTCGTACATTTAAGGTTCGTCGTGACCCGCAGTGCCCAGCATGTGGCGAAAATGCAGGCCCGATCATCATTGCTGAATATGACGATCTCTGCATGCCTCACGCCACTGTTCCGGCGTAAATCTCATGAAGGCCAACTGGTTTAAGGGAATTCTTAGCGGGCTCATTGCTCTGGCAGCAATTCTTTTTCGTAGCCAGTTGGCGCACCACGTCAACGTTCTTTCTAACAACATTCACCTAGTTGGTTGGGTTGCTGCACTGATAGTTCTCGTAACTGGAATTATCTGTGCACGCAATCTTGGTTCAGCAATAGGCGAGTTCGTTGCTAGTCGCAAGTTCTGGTCTGCAGGAGCAGGAGTACGAATTGTTATCACCGGATTCGGTTACGTCATTGTTCTCATTACTGCACTGTCGCTCGTAGGCATCTCGCTTGGGCGTCTACTTGTAAGTGTTGGACTTCTTGGTGTGATACTTGGTATCGCAGCACAGCAGAGCCTCGGTAATTTCTTTGCAGCGCTCGTGCTGCTTGTGGCTCACCCGTACAGCGTTGGGGACTTCGTAGAGATTCGCTCTGGTGGAATCGGAACCCTTAGGGCCAAGATCTTAGAAACTGGTCTTACCTATGTGACTGTTCAAACTGACGAAGGAACCTTAAAGATTCCTAACTCTGTGATGCTTTCTGCAGGTATTGGAAAGCTAGACGACACATCTTCAACTAATTAGTTGACCTTGATCACAATCGTTCCGGCAAATTTGTCGTGAAGTGTTTGATTGCGCTTGTCATACAGTGGCAAGAAATAATCAATAGCAATAAGAATTGCTAACGGGAGTAAAACAATTGATGCTGTAATTCCGACTGCCTGAAATAATGCAAATGGTAGCCAGCGTCTAAATGCTTGCTGGCGAGTTGGAGCAGCGCCAGTGATTGCATCAACAACTCGAGTTTTAGCAACTCGGTTACCAACGGTTTGGCTCGTTGGTGATGAAAGCATTCGTGTGAAGTACATTCCCTGAAAAATCAGAATGGCAATTTCACCCACGTAGCTTCCTGCAAACGCTGTTGCTCCGATGCCTACAAGTGCTGACGGAAGAAGCAAAACTAAGTTGTCCATTATCGTTGCGCCGACTCGCTGCCACCATGTTCCAAGTTGCGTAGGAAGCGTTGCTTGCTCGGATGCGATTGTTTGTGATGTCGCTTGTCCGCACACTGAACAGTGTGTGGCATCGACTTGAGTTCCGCAGTTGGCACAGTACATCCCTCTATCCTTGCCGATTACTCAGCCAGTAGATGACTAATCCCTGGTCAAGATGATTATTCAGCATTGTTTTAGACACCTCAATAGCGCCTAACCTTTATACCCATGGCAGACAACACGCGTTCCACAGATTCCGGCATTGAAATCAATCCGATCTACTCAGCAAGCGACCTCAGCAATTTTGATGCTGCTTCCAAGCTTGGTGCTCCAGGGTCATTCCCATATACACGTGGTGTACAAGAGTCAATGTACCGAGGTCGACTTTGGACCATGCGTCAGTACGCGGGATTCGGAACTGCTGAAGCGACTAACGAACGATTCAAGTTTCTTCTTGGTGCAGGACAGACTGGCCTCTCTTGTGCATTCGACCTACCGACTCAAATGGGTTACGACGCAGACCACGTTCGCTCCGAAGGTGAAGTTGGAAAAGTAGGAGTTGCCATCTCATCACTTGATGACATGCGACTTCTTCTTGCAGGGCTGCCACTTGACGAAGTAACTACTTCAATGACAATTAACTCAACTGCTTCGACGCTGCTGTTGTTCTACCAGCTCGTTGCTGAAGAACAGGGCGTAAGCGGGGACAAGCTTCGCGGAACAATTCAGAATGACATTTTGAAGGAATACGTTGCGCGCGGAACATACATCTACCCGCCACGTCCGTCAATGC
>CAIJWX010000104.1:0-22237 GCA_903824535.1 uncultured Actinomycetes bacterium
AGTCAAGAGGATTCTTCAAGCCATTTTGCTGCTTGTTGGAATTTTCCTTGTTTGGTTTTTGCTCCAAATGAATCCCATTGGAGGTTCTGGAAAGGAAGCAGTCTTTACGGTCAACCCGGGCGACTCCGTTGCCCAGATTGCATCTGAAATGCACGACGCAGGAATTATTCATTCAACTTTCGCATTTCGAATCAACTCACTGATCTTTGGCGCACCATTAGTCCGTGCTGGAAGTTATGAGATCCCTCAGAATTCGTCATTCAGTTATGTGAAATCTGTTATTGGCAACTTGCCGAATGTACGAGTTGTCAACGTTCTGCCTGGCCATACTCTTCGTGAAGTTGAGAGACAAATTGTCTCTGATGCAGGTAATACATTTGCACTTTCATTCTCACAAGCTGTCAATGAACAAATTGCATTGAATTCATTTCATCCAAATGGTTCACTTGAAGGTCTCATTGGTCCCGGTAAGTACATTCTGACTCCAAGCACAACCGGCAAATCACTGCTCAAGCAGATGCAAAAATCATTTACTGATATGGCGAATAAAGCTGGATTCTCTACTAAAACAAAAATTCAAGGTCAAAATGCCTACCAACTTTTAATCGCTGCATCGATTGTTGAAAAAGAGGGATACTACCCATCGAATATGCCAAAAGTAGCTCGAGTGATATTTAACAGGCTCAAGCGTGGCGGATCGTTGCAAATGGACTCAACAGTTCTTTACTTCTTAGGCAAGGATGGCGGAAGAGTCACACGAGCAATGTTGAAACAAAATAATCCTTACAACACGTATCTAAATGCTGGTTTAACTCCAAAGCCGATCTGCGTTGTTTCTCCAGCTGCGCTTAATGCTGTTCTGCACGCTCCTGCAGGCAAATGGCTTTACTTCACGCTTGTGTCAAAAGACGGAACAGAAGCATTCTCTGAAACGTTTGCCGAGCAACTCGCTAATGAGCGACTTGCAGCTTCTAGGGGAATCAAATGATTTGGCGCGTAGGAGTAGTCGGAGATCCAATAGAGCACTCTCTTTCTCCGCAATTACAAGAAGCCGGTTTGAAGCTAGCGGGACTTCAAGGAAGCACTTCGAGACTGAAGCTTTCTGCTGACAAAATTGAGCAACTTCGTGCAGCAATTTCAAATGAATTTGATGCACTTTCTGTGACGATGCCCTTAAAGCAAGTTGCTGCATCTTTATGCGACGAGTTAGACCCTGTAGCGATTCGAACAGGGGTTGTTAATTCACTTCTAAATAGAAATGGTCGCATTTATGGTTCATGCACTGATGGCAAAGGTTTGCTGGAGATGGTCAAAGAGAAGTATTTATTTGATGAATCTGGATCAAGCATCGTCGTGATTGGTGCTGGAGGCGCAGCTACAGGAATTATTGATGCACTTCAATACTCCGATGTCGCATCTATTGCGGTATTGAATAGAACTGCATCAAAAATTGAAGGATTGCAGGCTAAGTATTCAAAGGTTTCTAGTGTGATTCCATCGAAGATTGATTTACTAATCAACACTGTGCCGAGCGACTCACGTGTCGCGCCGAGTTCTATTGTTGGAGTCACGAGTGAGACACTCTGCGTTGATATTACATATTCACCAAGAGAGTCTGAATGGATGAAATTCTTTGAAAGTGAAGGATGTCGTACAACAAATGGGCTAGGAATGTTGGCGTACCAGGCGGCCCTTCAGTTCAACTGGTGGTGGAATAGTAAAATTGATGGATCTGATCTGTTGAAAGTTATTTCATGACCGATACGCTTTCGTCAATCACCACCAGAATCCGCTCAAAGGATTCGCTC
This sequence comes from uncultured Actinomycetes bacterium, assembly GCA_903824535.1. Classification (GTDB taxonomy): domain Bacteria; phylum Actinomycetota; class Acidimicrobiia; order Acidimicrobiales; family RAAP-2; genus RAAP-2. The sequence goes on from CAIJWX010000104.1 coordinate 1,809, forward strand.
GATGTTGGACTTCTATGGGGAATGATTGCCCTTGGTGTAACGGGTGTACTAATGATTTACAGCGCAACTCGTCAAGCGCTAATAAGTTCTGGATACAACCCGCAGTATTACTTAGAACGTCAGTCGCTATTTATTGTTATTGGTATTGCAGTCATGTACGGCATTTCTTTAATTGACTATCGACGATTTGAAATGGTTGCAACCCCCCTCTATATCTCTGGAATCCTGGGACTAATTGGTGTGTTCTTCTTTGGCTCAGGTGCTCTCGGCGCACAGCGTTGGTTCAACTTAGGTTTGTTTCAAATTCAGCCGAGTGAATTCACTGCTTTGTTCGTGATAGTGGCGGTAGCTACATACTGTGAACGCCGACCAGAAGGATTAAAGCTCTACGACGTATGGAGATTGCTTCTAATGGCGGCGCTTCCTATGGGCATGATTGCTCTTCAGCCTGACCTTGGAACTGCAATCATCATTGTTTTCTCTGTAAGTGCAATGTTGATAGTTGCTGGAGTTCCTCCAAGGTTTATGAGTGCGCTTGCTGTCGTTGGCGCGATTGGAATGGTTCTGGCTGCGTATTTTTCCGTTCTTCAGAAATATCAGATCGACCGTTTTGTTTCCTTCTTGAATCAGAGTTCAAGCTCTGCCAACGCACAACTTCAAGCGCTCCTTTATGAGGTAAACAATGCTAAGAGTGCGATTGGTTCGGGCGGGCTGCATGGAGCTGGATTCTTCCAGGGCCTCCAGACAATTCTTGGCTACGTTCCAGAACAAAGAACTGACTTCATCTTCACGGCTATTGGTGAGCAGCTCGGTTTCATCGGATCAGTGATGATTGTTTCCTTGCTCGGCTTTGTGGCATATCGAATGTTCAGAATTGGTCGAAACGCCAAAGACACAATGGGGCGAGTCATGGTTTTGGGTATTTTTATTTTCTTCTCGTTTAGCTGTTTTGAAAATATTGGAATGACTATGGGAATTATGCCTGTTACGGGAATTCCACTCCCACTCCTCAGTTACGGTGGATCCGCTGCAATTGTGTTCTTTGCTGCGGGTGGGGTAGTTCTCTCCGTATCCAGGCGTTCGGGCAGTTAGTCTTAATACCTATGACCGACGAAGCTGTAACCCCTGAAGTCACCGACGTGTCTGACCCCAACGCTGTCAAATTCCTCGTTATGACTATTGGCTCAGTTACTTTTGACCTAGTTGACACGACTCCGGAAGTTCATCTGAGTGAAGACGACTATCCATTTAGAAGTATCTCAATTCCTATCGCTCTCGTAGAAGCGCAAGCACTAGAAAATGCCCGTAAGAAAAATGTTGGACGACGACCTTCATCTCATGAATTGTTTACTGAGGTCTTGGGACGAACTCACGTTGACGTGATTGCGGTGCGAATTGTTCGTCACGAAAATGGAGTTTTCTATTCTGAACTTGACCTCATGGCACCTAATGGAAGGATAGTTCTTGATTGCAGAACTAGCGACGCGTTAATCATTGCGTCACGACAGGCTGTTCCTGCACCAATCTTGTGTGCAGAGGAAGTATTAAAGCAGTTCTACGTTTAGTTAAACGTAACTGCACGAACTTCGCCACCACGAAGTTCGTTGGCATTTTCTTGTGAAATTCGAAGCAACAATGCAACGATTACATAATTAGAAATAAGTGAACTACCACCGTACGCCATAAACGGCAACGTGATTCCGGTGAATGGAAGAATTCTGAGCACGCCCGCCATAATAAAAAATGCCTGAAATCCCATTGTCGCAGTAAGCGCAACTGCAACTAATCGAACAAAATCTGAATGTGCTCTTTGTGCGATTCTGAATCCTTCAGCGACGAATAATGCAAAGAGGCTGAGAATAATCAATATTCCAATAAATCCAAGTTCTTCGCCAAGCGTTGCAAAAATCATGTCAGATGATATTTCAGGGATATTTCCTGATTGGCCAAGCCCTAGTCCGGTTCCTGTTATTCCACCGGCTGCTAGAGAGAACCAACCAAATGCAAGTTGATGTGAGAATTCCAAATTAGCTGGCGACCATGGATTGAGCCACATTGATACTCGGTGATGAACCTGCGAAAAGAAAATATTTGTTGTGTAGGCACCGATTGTGAAAAGCCCAACACCAAGTCCAATATAAGTCTTGAGTCCTGTTGTTATCCAGAGTAAAGAAAAGAAGAGTGTGAAGAGAATCATTGCAAATCCAATGTCATTTTCTCCACCGAGAATTGCCAGCGCGAACCCCCACGCTGCAATTATTGGGAATAGTGCCTTAGGTGGCACTATTAGTCGTCCAAGAAAACGCTGTGTAGGAGTGGAGAGCAATTCTCTGTTAGATGCAAAATACGAAGCGAAGAAGAAGGCCAGAAGTAATTTTGCAATCTCGACAGGTTGGAATGAAAGTGGACCAGCTCGTACCCAAAGCCGAGCTCCATTTATATTTACCCCTAGACCTGGGATCATTGGCATCAGCAGAAGAAAAATTGCTGTACTTAATGTCAAATAGCGGTATCTGTCGAGATCCCTGACGCTTCGAACAAACTTCAGTGTGAGGATAAACGCAACAGCACTTAGGAAATACCACACTGCCTGGTATCCAGCTCTCGAACTATTCCATCTCGAAATCTCTACAAATCCAATACCGTTCAAAAGCGTCGCAATAGGCAGAAGTATTTGTGAGGAGTTAGGCGCAAATCTCTTTAGACCTATATGAAGCAGCAATGAGATTAAAACAATCCCAAATAAGAACAACAGGATCTTTGGTGGCATTGTTCCGTGTGACCCAAGTGAGGCCAATATATAAAAAGCTGTGGTGATTACCCAAGCGAGTGACATAAGTCCCAGCTCAGTTGAACGTGACTGTGATGGTTGTGTGAACAAAGATTTAACTCGCTCTACGCGCTTGCTTTGTACGTGATTCGCCACAATTCAAGAGTAGTCGTAGAATTAATGAAATAACTTCATCTATGAAGAAAGAGATATTTGTCGGTGAGCTTTAACCCTCAATCATTTGGTTCAGAACGCTTCTCTAATCGTGAACTGTCACGTCTAGAATTTGGCGTTCGACTTCTTGATTTGGCGGAGAATGATGCACTTCCAATTCTGGAGCGAGTGAAATTTGTTGCGATTTTCGCTGACATGATTGATGAGTTCTTCCAGGTTCGTGTTGTGAGTTTGGAAGACAAAGTTGCAGCTGGCGTCCACACTCCTTCTATTGACGGAATGCGTCCTCGAGAACAGCTAGATGCGATACGTCAAAGTGTTATTTCATTGGTTAACAGACAAGATCGACTTGTCATTGACATTCTTATCCCAACATTGGCACTTTCAAATATTGAGATTGTTAGGTTTCATGAATTAGATGATGAGGATCAGAAATATTTAGATGATTATTTTGAGAAGAACGTTTATCCGGTACTTACTCCGCTTGCAGTAGACCCGGCTCATCCATTCCCAATGATTTCTAATCTGTCACTCAATATTGCAGTTTCAGTAGTAGACAAAACGACAGACGAAGAGCGAAGTGCTCGAATCAAAGTTCCGAGCTCGCTGCCAAGGTTTCTGATGGTTTCAAACAATAAGTTCTGTCTCTTAGAAGAACTAATTATGGAGAATCTTGATCGTTTATTCCCTGGGATGGAGATTGGTCGTGCAGATCTATTTCGAGTTACACGTAATGCTGACTTGACCCTCGATGAAGATGAAGCGGACGATTTGCTCGTTGCTTTGGAAATAGAACTTCGACGCCGTCGATTTGGTGAAGCTCTTCGTGTAGAAATCCAAGAAGGCATGGACAAAGATTTTCTTGATCTACTTGTTGCTCAGCTTGAAATAGATAGATCAAACGTCTACATAACTGATGCTCCTCTGGGCCTTCATGATTTATGGAGCCTGTATGCCCTTGATCGACCAGAACTTAAGGGTGAGAGCTGGTCTCCAATTACTCCAAAGCGTCTTCTTGACGGTGATCATGTGGGCGATATTTTCAGTGCAATTCGAGATGGCGACATTCTTCTTCATCATCCGTATGAGTCATTTGCAGACTCAGTAGAGGGATTTATTGCTCAAGCAGCGAATGATCCCCAAGTAATTGGTATTAAACAAACTCTCTATCGCACTTCAGGTGATTCCCCAATTGTTGCTTCATTGGTCAAGGCTGCTGAGCGTGGCAAACAAGTTGTGGCAATTGTTGAGCTAAAAGCTCGTTTCGACGAAGCTGCAAATATTGAATGGGCGAAAGCTCTTGAAGATGCTGGTGTTCATGTTGTTTATGGAATCGCTGGACTTAAGACACACGGCAAGACAGCTCTAGTTGTTCGACAAGAGGGATCAGCTACGAAGAGATACGCCCATATCGGTACCGGAAATTACAACGGTAAAACAGCGCGAATTTATGAAGACTACGGTCTCTTAACTTGTGATGACGAAATAACTAGTGATGTAGGAGAACTGTTCAACTATTTAACTGGATTTTCTAGACACATTGCTTATGAAAAGCTAGTTGTCAGTCCAGTTTCCACTCGCAATGAAATCCTGAAGCAGATCAAGAATCAAAAAGAACTTGGCTCAGAGGGAAAAATATCTATAAAAGTAAACGGACTAACTGACCCAGCAATTATCGATGAGATCTACGAAGCAAGCCATGCAGGTGTTCAAATTCGACTTCAGGTGCGCACTCTCTGCAGTCTTCGCCCAGGAGTGCCGGAACTATCTGAGAATATTGCAGTACAGAGCCTCGTAGGCGAGTTTTTGGAGCATTCTCGAGTATTCATCTTTGGTAAAAAAGATTCAAAACACTTCACGGTGTTGTTTGGCTCTGCTGACTTGATGGAAAGAAACCTTGACCGAAGAGTTGAGGTAACCGTTCCAGTCGATGATCCGATGTTGAGAGATGAGATTGTTGGGAATTTCGACATTAGTTGGAGTGATGATCTCTACACATGGGTTCTCGGCACTGATCGTCGTTGGCGTCGTCTTCAGCCAGTTAATAATATTTCAGCTCAGAAAATATTTAAGGCTCGGATGTTTCAGAGGTCTCGGGAACTTCTCTAGAGAGTGGACCTTTTCTCCATTGGAGACTTGCGTACGTTGTTGCTCCAATTGGAATGGGCAACCAAAAGTTAATTAGTCGGTATGAAAGCACCGCAAGGATAGCTTCTGCATGCGGCACTCCAAATCCAACAAGTGTTGGAATGAGAACACCTTCAATAACGCCTAGACCCGCAGGCGTAAGGGGAATTGCTGCAAGAATATTTGCCAGTCCGTAGGCAACGAGAAGATCAACGGGTGAAACAACGTTTCCAAATGCCCATAAAAATACCCATAGGCACGCTGCATCAAATAACCAGTTAAGCCCGGCCCATGTAAATGCCCACCACAGGGTTCTTCGATTGTTAATAAGAAGCATGATGCGGTTGGCAACTTTGTCCAGGAGCTGTGAGACGGTTTCTTCATCGAGCTTGGGAACTTTTCTAGCGAGAGACCTAAGCCAAATGTCGGCTTGACTCTGTCCCTTGGTAATCAAAATAATTGTTCCAAAGAACGCAAGCATTAGAAACGCACCCGCAAGTGCTGCAAACCCGTAAGCCGGGTTAAATCCACGCAGTGGAATTGAAATAACTAAAGCAATCCAAAAAATGATGTTGAGAACAACCGCTGAACCACTTCCTTGGGCAGCAAGTCCGAATGCGTTTGTTTCTCTCGGAACACCAAGCTCATTAAATATTCGGTAGGAGAGAGCACCGGCAGGGGCAGTCCCACCTGGAACTACATGGCTGATAGCTAGCCCGGCGAGATTAACTCGAAGAGTGTTGTATCTCTTAGGGGCGAATGGATAGAGAACTGTTCTGGTCAATTCAACGTATGAATAAATTGCTGCCATTTCGAGACCAATGGCTAGAAGAATAATTAACGGATTGAGTGTTGAGAGCAGGTGGAGAGATTTACGTGCTGAAGCGAATTGTGGCAAAACCAAATATTCGAAAACAAAGACAAGACATCCTGCACTCAGAATGATCCGGAGCTCTCGTGGCATCGGAGTGCGCTTTTTGGTCTTTTTCTCTGTCATAGTTGAGTGATTTTAATAAGAGTAGCCATATGAACTCGATAAAAGTCAGTCTAGGTCGCCCAAGTATGATTTTGAGATGCGTACATTGGTCGTTTTGCCTACATACAACGAAATCCTCAATATTGAACCAATGCTTAGGGCATTGAGGCAGTCAGTTCCAAATGATCACATTTTGGTTGTCGATGACGGTAGTCCTGATGGAACTGCAAATCGTGCAGAAGAACTGGGCAACGAGCTTGGCCAAATCGAAGTTTTACGTCGATCGACAAAAAGTGGACTCGGTGGTGCGTACCGAGCTGGTTTTAAATTTGGGCTTGGAAAAGGATTCGATCACTTTGTAGAAATCGATTGTGACTTTTCTCATGACCCTAAAGTGCTTCCACAACTTCTCAAGGCTGCTGAATCTTCTGATGTTGTTATTGGCTCTCGCTACGTTGATGGCGGGCACATACCTAATTGGGCATTATCTCGCCGCCTTCTTTCTCGTGGCGGCAATCAGTACGCATCAATAATGCTTGGTCTTCATGTGAAGGACTCAACTTCTGGATACCGCGTGTACTCAAAAACTGGTCTAGAGAAAATAGGTTATGAAACTGTCAGCGCTGACGGTTACGGTTTCCAGATCGAAATGACATACCGAGCACGTCGAGGTGGAGCTTCAATTGTTGAAGTGCCAATCTCGTTCATAGATCGTGAGCATGGTGATTCAAAAATGTCTAGTGCAATTGTGATTGAAGCATTACTACTAGTGACCAAGTGGGCGATTGGACGTCCATTTGGAATTCAAGCTCATTGAACGCTGTCAACTAAGACTGACGAAAGTACGCTCGCGAGTTTTGCTCTAGTTTCTTCACGCTCAGCGATTGGATCTGATTCACTTACAATTCCAGCGCCTGCCCACGCTTCAAAATTCACTTCATGGAGCAAAATCCCTCTAATTCCAATCCACCATTCGCCATCACCTCTGGCGTCAACCCAGCCAACTGGTCCGGCGTAATGACCTCGATCGTGCTGTTCTAGGCGCTTTAGAAGCTCGTAGGACTCTTTACGAGGGATTCCGCCCACTGCAGCCGTTGGATGAAGGATTCTAAGAACCTCAAGCGCATCGGGTGAATCAACTTCGTGCTCGACACTTGCAGTAATCCAGGTTCCTAAATGGGCCAGAGTTCGAAGCGTGACGATTGAGGGTGTTGGATCAGCATGTACATTCTCAAAAACTGTCGCAAGCGCTGTGACAATCTCATTTACTGGTACTTCATGTTCGTGAAGATTCTTTGAACTACCTAGAAGCCAGTTCTGGTAATCATCAGGTTGGACATTTGGTGGCAGCGCAATTGTGCCAGCAAGTGGGTGGCAAACAACATTTGCACCAGTTCTCCTAAGGAGTAACTCTGGACTAGCGCCAACGAATCTGCGTCCGTCTTCAGTCGGAAGACTGTAAAGGGTGCAAATTGGCTCACGCTTTTTTAGTCGAGCAATAATCGCTGCGGGATCTAGTGGCTCAGGCACCGTTCCATTAACTGATCTTGCAAGAACAACTTTTACAATCTCTTTACGTCGAAGTATTTCAACAGCTAAAGCAACGTTGTGTGCGTACTCTTCGGGTGTTGGAAGGAAACTAATTGACCGAAGACTCTGCGTCTCCTGTGTTGGAGCAGCAACTGCTGCTATGTGAGCATTCCAGTCAGTTGAGTCGTCAAGACGTGAAAGCCAAGCTTCTCCTGAATTATTCTGAGTAATTGAGTACTCGGGAATATCTAGATGTCCAGGTGCTGATCGGTCAAAAGGAAGCGAGCCAAAAGCTACGACTCCTGTTCCAGGTGGTCCATCAACTCCCTGCAGTTCATGTGAGCGAAGGCTGTCGGTCGCAGCAACATCAGGTTCAAGACCACCGCTGAGATCAATACGATCTGCAATTTCACCAAACCCAATTCGGATTTGATCTGTGTTTTCAATTAACCAGCCATCTCGTGCTCCGAGAGCTCTAAGAGAATCAACATCTTGTGTTGGGATCTGCTCTCTTATGAATTTCATTGTGTTCTCGTTGCAATGAATTGCTGACTGAGTCCGCCCATGACCTTTCGGTGGTTAACAGCACTAAATCCTGAAGCGTTGAGCATCTTTGTTATTTCTACTGCTGCTGGAAGATATGCAGTTGATTTTGGAAGGTATTGATACGCCTTTCGATCAGAAACGATTGATCCTATAAAGGGAACAACTTTTCGAAACCAAATTTGAAATCCGGTTCTGAGCAAACCTGATTCGGGTTCGGCGACCTCAAGAATTGAAAGACGGCCACCGGGACGTATAACTCGAGCCATTTCGTCAAACGTTCCAGCTAAATCAGTGAAATTACGTAGTGCGTATCCACATGTAACCCCATCGAAACTTGATGAACGAAATGGGAGCTTTGAAGCGTCGGCCTGAACGCGATCGGGCATTTCTCTTCCGGCATCAAGCATCCCGAAACTTAAATCAGTAGCAACTGCTCGATGACCCTGCTTGGTGAGCTCTCTCGTGAAGTCTCCAGTACCAGCGGCAATATCAAGCACCACGCTCTTCTTCGCCAAACGAAGATCAGAAACAGCCTTTCGTCGCCATCTAACGTCAAGGCCAAATGTCATCAGCTTGTTTACAAATTCATAACGCGAAGCAATCGTGTCAAACATGGCACGTACTTGACGCGTCTTTTCTTCGCCCTGGGGGAGGGTGCTGTCAATCACAAATCAAGAGTAATAGCGATATACAACTTGTGCGACACACGCTGGCTTTGGAGCATCCTTGATCTCAACTACTACATCAAGTGAAACTTGTGCGCCACCTTCGAACTCTTCAACAGCTGCAATTGTTGAGCCTGCACGTACTTGCGCTCCAACTGGGACTGGGGTTACAAAACGAACCTTGTTTGTTCCATAGTTGACGCCCATTTTTACTCCAGCGACTTCCATTACTCTATTAAGAAGTGCTGGGATGAGTGAGAGGGTTAAGTAGCCATGTGCAATTGGTCCACCGAACGGTCCCGCAGCTGCACGAACTGGGTCAACGTGAATCCATTGGTGATCGCCAGTGGCATCTGCGAATAAATTCACAGATTCTTGAGTCACAGTGAGGTACTCACCGTATCCAACCTGTTGTCCGATTAATGCCTTGAGTTCGCTAATGCTGTTCACTTTTGTTGTCATGATAAACCTCCTCTGAAAACTCTAATAGATGACTGTTTGAACAAAAATATTCAATAATTGTCGTATGATTAGCTCATGACTCAAGAGCACGAATCCGAACACCATCGTCCCGTTTTTGACACATGGTTCAGGGCGTCTGTATTTGGATTCAGTGACGGTCTCATTACCAATATTTCTCTAATTCTTGGTTTTGTGGGGGCCAATCCAGGCCACAGTGTTGTGCGACTTGTTGGTCTCACCGGACTTGTTGCTGGTGCCTTTTCAATGGCCAGTGGAGAATACATTTCAGTACGCGCCCAAAAAGAACTCGTTGATTATGAAGTATCAGTTGAACGAGCCGCATTACTAGCAAACCCTGAAGGTGAACAGAAAGAACTACGACAGATATTTATCGATCGTGGAATTGAACCTGAATTAGCCGAGCGTTTGTCTGCTGATTTAATGCGTGATCCAGAGCTTGCACTGGTCACTCACGTACGTGAAGAGTTAGGCATCGATCCATCATCAGGCGGAAAGCCACTTCTTGCTGCGAGTTCTTCGTTTGCTGCCTTTGCCGTTGGCGCACTTCTTCCTCTAATCCCGTGGCTTCTTACTGCGAGTGGAAACACCGCAAACATTTCTATTGCCTTCGCGGTAATTGGTTCAATGGCCGCTGGTGGAGTTATTGGCTGGTTTACCGGACGTGGAATAACAAGATGGGCACTACGTCAGTTGTTTATTGCAGCGCTTGCTTCCGGTGTTACGTACTTCCTAGGTCACATTGTGGGAAGCAATTAATTCGTAAACAAAACGAGTTTATCTTCTCTAATTAAGGTGAAACCTAAAGATGCGTAGAGTTTCCGCGCTGCTTCATTTGTTTCATCAACAAAGAGAATTGCATTCGTAACTCCTTTTTTGCGAAGAGAATCTAGACCCTGCGTGACCATAATTCGTCCTAAGTTTCTACCTTGAAAACTCGGATCAACAGAAATTACATAAATTTCTCCGGAGCGGTCTGGATGTAGTTCATGAACTTTTGTCCAACAAGATGCACTGAGAACTCCATTGAATTCAAGAAGCAGAAATCCTGAAGGATCAAACCATGGTTCTTCAATTCTGTTTTCGAGATCGCTTATATGCCAGGCTCCTTGATCAGGGTGATCAGCAAATGCAGCATTGTTTTGATTTAGCCACGCTTCTTTATCGGTACTTGGATCAAATGTCCGAAGTACCGATCCACTTGGCGTTTCAATTACAGGCGCAGGAAGCTTGATTCTTAGGAGTTGCAGTGTACGTATTACTTTTCCAGTCGTAATTATCGACGGGTCACGGTGCCACCACTGAATTGATTCATGTTTTGCGAGTACTTCTTGTAGAAGCGACTGGTCAAAGCCACCACCACACATTTCTAGAGTTGTGTTTGCACTTGAACTACAAATTGCATAGTTAATCAGTTGTTCATTTTCATGAGCCAACCAATGCTCCGCCGGCCAGCCGTGAACGACACTTCGTCTGCTGGCTTCGTCTATTGCTTCTCTTCCAAGTGCCGCATCAGTTCGGTTTAGAAGTCCTAAGACATCAAGTCGCTGCTCATTCGAGAGCTGGGTCGTTGATATCCAATTGGCCATCTTCAAATGCTACTTGGGTGACTAATTGATTCTTCCAGCGACCCGGTTGAGTCGTCGAAGTAGGGCTCCGATTGTTCTCTCGGCGGCAACAAGCTCAGTGTACGTATCAGCCTCAAGCATTGGACCCTCAGCTTCGACAAGAGCAGTTATTCGATGCGACAGGTCATTAAGTGTGGAGGTAATGGTGTTTAGTTCATTTTGAATTGACATAAAGCAGTACCTTTAAAGAATCGGTGCAAATTGCTGCGGTGGCGAATAGCGTAATAGGTAGTGAGCTCTCAAGTAATGAATTCAGTCGACCAAATTTTGCAATGGTCAGAGATTCTGGTCAGTGGGCCAGATAGTGAGTCATTTTTACAAGGGCAGCTAACCCAAGATCTTTCACTTATTACTGATGAAGCCAAGTGGACATTACTTCTGCAGCCTGACTCGTCAGTTGTCGCTGCGCTCTTTGTAAGCAAAACACCGGCTGGGTATTCGCTGTCTGTGCCAAGAGCCTTAGGGGAGCAGTCTCTCGCAAGACTGCGAAGATTCCATCTCCGCGTTAATTGCACACTCGAACTTATTGAAATCAGCAGTGGTCCATTTAATTCAATCTCTGATCTAATTTCAGCTGGTTGGATTGGTGAAAACGAATGCCTACTTTCACTTACACCTCAGTGTTACGGATCAAATGTTGTCTCACAGTCCATATCTTTCACAAAAGGTTGCTTTACTGGACAAGAACTTGTTGGTCGACTTGACGCACGTGGTTCCAGCGTTCCATGGAGGATGGTTCGAATTACCGGACCATCGATTGATCGCTTAAATGAAGTTGTCTCTTCCAAAGGACCTGACGGTCCAAAGGGAATCACAAGTGCATTTGAGGCCAACGGTTCTGTTGTGGCACTCGCGATTGCTCATCGAACCCTTCTTGATGTTGATGTGTTGTCAGCTTTTACTGACGTAACAGTGGAAGTTGATTTGTAAATGCGTTTAATTCTTGATGGCCTATTCATAAAGGTTTCAGGTATTACAACCGAAGAAGATGCACTTTTTTCAATTGGGCTAGGAGCATCCGCAGTTAGCTTTGATTTTGCTCCTACTCCGTGGCAGATCTCTCCAATTCATGCTCACGACATCATTCGTCGTTTACCTAGTGGTGCCGTATCTGTTGGAGTATTTCGAAATGAAATGCCGGAAAGAATTGTTGAGATTGTCAACACTCTTGGTTTAAGCATTGTTCAAATTGATGGCCCCTGCTCCAGCACGCAACTTGAATACATTGCAGAGCGGGTTAATACAATAATCAGAAGCGTTCCAAGCGATTTTGACTACAGCTCTGAGATTCCAATTCCACAAGCTGATTACTTAATGATGCCCGATAACGACAATTACGAGGATTTAGTTGACTCGTTGGAAGTATTTTCAGATGATGCGCTTAGGACACCAATCATTGTTGGCGGTGGGCTCAGTGATGTCAATGTTGCTGATGTCGTTCAGAACTATCCCGTCTGGGGCGTTGATGTTCGCTCAGGAGTTGAAGTGAGCCCAGGGATAAAAGATCCGGCGCGACTCGGAGCATTTATTGGAAATGCGAAGTGGGCATTTGATAACAGCCTGGTTGCTCGTCGTAGTGAAGATTGGTTTGAAAACTAAGCGTGGAATCGTCGGAAGATAACGCTTCCGTTGTGTCCACCAAAACCAAATGAATTGGAAAGCACAACTTCCACATCTGCTTTTCTTGGTGATCCCAAAACAACATCAAGTCCAATTGCTGGATCAACTTCTGTAGTTCCTGCGGTTGGTGGAATTACTTGATTCAAGAGTGTGAGCACTGATGCAACCCCCTCGAGGGCTCCAGCAGCTGAGAGTGAATGACCAAGGTGACCCTTAATTGAAGTAATCGGAGGAACACCATTTGTAAAGACTCGGCTCATTGCTACTGACTCACCAAGATCGTTAAGTGGCGTTGATGTTCCATGGGCATTGATATGTGAGACGTCCTCAGGAGTTATCGCGGCGTCACTTAGAGCAAGCTCCATGCATCGAACGGCTCCGTTACCTTCTGGGTCTGGTGCAGTTATGTGATGGGCGTCTGCAGTTGAAGCAGCACCAATAACTTCGGCAAGAATTGTTGCTCCACGAGCCAGAGCGTGGTTCCAGTCTTCAAGGATCAAAATCCCAGCGCCTTCTCCCATGACAAAACCATTTCGTTGAATGTCAAAGGGGCGCGAAAGACCTTCATTACTGAGCGCAGTCATGTTTTTGAATCCAGCTTCAGCAATGTCAACCATTACCGCTTCAGCTCCACCAGCAACAACAACGCTGCATCGCCCTGATGCAATGAGTCTTGCGGCATTTCCAATTGAGTGAGTTCCAGCGGCACACGCAGTAGTTACTGTCTCTGCAGGTCCACCGAGTCCGTAACGCATTGAAACTGCTGCTGTAGCGGCGTTAGGCATCATCATTGGAACCATAAATGGAGAAACTCGATCAGGTCCTTTTTCAGTTAACACTCGGTACTGCTCTAGAACTGTTTGAAGTCCACCAATGCCAGTTGTTACGAGTGATCCACCATCAATAATTGGTCCTTCAAGTCCACTTTGCTCCCAGGCTTCTTGCGCGGCCATTAAGCCATAGAGAGTGAATGGGTCTAGTCGACGAAGTTCTTTAGGTCCACCAAGATGCGAAGCGTCAAATTCGCCAATTCGCTTTGAGGCGGGGGGAGTACTGCTTTGCAATGCCTGCCAGAGTGCATCTACTCCTACACCAGCGCAACTAATCGCTCCGATACCAGTTACAGCAACTCGACGTCCCTGAATCGGGCCGGTAGGGGTAACTGCTACTTGCACTAGAGCTTGGCGAAAATCAGTTCGAACGCAGCGCCAACGGTTGAGATGTCTTTGAGTTCATCTTCGCCTACTTCAACGTTAAAGGTCTCTTCAAGAGCCATTACTAGCTCAACAAGGTCGAGACTGTCTGCTCCGAGGTCGTCAAAGAAGTTAGCTTCCATTGTGACTGCACTTGGGTCAACGGCAAGTACTTCTACGACGTTGTCGGTCAATTTTGCGAATGCTTCGTTACGGTCCATGGTTAACCCCTTAATTTCTCTCGTGTAATCGTACTAAAAAACCAGCAAAAAAATGGCCACCTAGTGACCGAGCGCTAGTCCACCATCAGATGCAATTACTGCTCCTGTTATATACCTCGCATGGTTACTGGCAAGGAACCCGACAACTCCGGCGATATCTGATGGTTGGCCAATGCGTCCCATGGGGATCATTGCCATCATTTGATCTTTCGCTGGACCAAGATCGCTTGTCATATCTGTCTCAATAAGACCGGGTGCAACAACGTTTACTGTGATACTTCTTGAAGCAACTTCTTGAGCGAGTGAGCGCGCAAGTCCCACGAGACCTGCTTTTGCTGCTCCATAGTTGGCTTGTCCCGGGACTCCAATAAATGGACTAATTGATCCAATAAAGATTATTGAACCCTGCCGATTTCTAACCATTGAAGCCATAGTTGCTCTCGCGGTGTAAAAAGCTCCATCGAGGTCAGTCGCCATAACTTCTCGCCACTGCTCGTCAGTCATGCGCATTGCGAGACCATCTCGAGTAACTCCGGCGTTGACAACGCAAACTTCCACAGGACCAAATTCTTCAATTGATGCTTTAACAGCTTCATTAACGGAAGCTGAATTCGAAACATCTACAGCAAAAGATTTAACGCAACCTTCGGGCGCAGTTCCAGAACGTGACATGCCAACGACGTTGTCACCTAGGTCAATGAAGTGTTGTGCAATCGCAGCACCAATACCGCGACTTGCTCCTGTAATAATTACGTGACGACTCATAGCTCTATCTCCTGTAATAACTCAAGCGTAGATGGTGCGAATTGAGTTTCAAAGCTTCTAATTCTCTTAGTAAGTCCAGTAAGAATTCCTGCAGGTGGCATTTCAATAGATGTTTGAACGTTTTCTGGAAGACACAACGTTGCGTCTAGAAACTCAACTGGTGAAGTTAGCTGACGTGAAAGTAGAACTTTCCATTCATCTGCAGTGGTGTGAACTTTTCCATCAACATTTGCAATAAGTGTTGATTCAGTCGTTCCCCATTGAACTTTTGAAAGTGCTTCATCTAACTCTGCTTGTGCTGGAGCCATGAGAGGAGAGTGGAATGCTCCACCTACTGGAAGTGGTGTTGCCCGCTTCCAACCAAGTTCCTTGTTTCGCGACAGCAGATCATCAAGACCAGCGCGTGATCCACTCACAACAATCTGTCCAGTTCCATTGATATTTGCAATCCAAACATTTTCGATACTCTTGAGATTCTCTAGTGCACCTTCTTCGCCACCCATGAGAGCAACCATTGATCCTTCAACGTTCTCTGCACATCGCTTCATGGCGGCTCCACGAACAGCAATCAACTTTGCGCCATCTTCGATTGAGAGAAGTCCTGAAGCTACAAGTGCTGAAAATTCACCGAGGCTGTGTCCAAGTAAGTAGCGCGGTCGAATACCTT
Source organism: uncultured Actinomycetes bacterium (assembly GCA_903824535.1). Lineage (GTDB taxonomy): Bacteria > Actinomycetota > Acidimicrobiia > Acidimicrobiales > RAAP-2 > RAAP-2. Next base: position 17,171 of record CAIJWX010000104.1, read on the forward strand.
TATCGAGAAGTTCGAGGTACCCAATTGTTGAAAGTGCAAAAGTTGCGATTTGGGCACGATCAGTTCGGACCACTTCTTCATCCGAGGCGCTAGTGAGCAGGCCTTCAACATCAATTCCTGATGCTTCACTTATGACACCGATCTGGTCCCAGTGTCTTGAGTTCTTCCATCCAACACCAGCTCCGCCTGCGAGTGACCCTTGCCCTGGGAACAGGGCTACAAGGTTGTTGTTTAACAAAGAAGTCATATATCTAAAGTAACAGCGTGCCCGGAGTGGGATTCGAACCCACACACCCTTTCAAGTAGAGGATTTTGAGTCCTCCGCGTCTGCCGTTCCGCCATCCGGGCTGCGGTGAATAACGCTACCAGTAACTCTAAGGTGTCAGGGATGGAACTTCGATTAGGCCTAAGTGAAACGACATTGCAATCGCATGTTCGTGCCTCAGGTGAAATTCACTCCAATCGCTCACATCTCTATCTTTCTCTTGAAGAAAATGGAATACGAGGTTTCGCTGAGATTTCTCCTCAATCAATATCAATAAATGGAGATCCTTCTCTTGAAGAAGTTGTTCAAGAACTAAAAGATATTTCGTTACCTCAGTTTGAAGAGGCGAAAGCTAGAGAGGGATCAATCCCATCTTGGACTCGTATTGCACGATTTGCGGGCTCCAGACCGTCTAGCTCATTCGCAATTGCTCTTATAGAAACAGCAGTTCTAGATCTTGAACTTCGTTCTGAGAAAAAACATATTTCCGATGTTTGGCAGGTTCAATTTGAGACTCCTACGCAATCAACTGTTTCAATTCTCGACGAAACAATTTGGGTAATTGATCCAACAGCTAGTCGAGTTCGTGTCAAGACTTCGCCCGGAGTTATTTCTGGAGAGAATATTGAACGTCTACGATCAATTATGAAACCAGTGATTCTTGATTTCAATTGTTCAGCAAAAAATGATGATGACGTCTTGTCTCAAGTGGCAGCACTACAGCAAGACATTGAACTAGTTGCTGTTGAACAACCATTTGAACCTGGCAACGTTGTAGATCACTCACGACTAAATGAGCAGCTCAGCGTGACACTAAGTCTCGATGAGGGAGTTCGTTCAATTCGTGATATCGAACAAATTGCTCGTTATTCCGCGGCAACACTTATTTGTATTAAACCAGCGAGAGTTGGAGGGCTGGCCAATGCCAGAGCCATGGTTGCTAAAGCTCACTCCTTGGGCATTGATGCCTACATTGGAGGATTCTTCGAATCTTCGTACGGACGAACGGTGCTCAAGCACTTAGCCAATTCGAGCACTGACCAGCCAAGTGATCTAAATATTGTTCAATTTTCTACTGGTACTGATGAATCAAATTACGTTTCTGATGCATTCTCATTTGGGATACATCCAACCGAGAGTTTTCTTCAGAATATGAACACGATTTAGCTAAAAGTCATAGACTTTCCCTATGGGTACCCGTCTGCAGCGCCGACGACTTGAAGATGTCCAGAGACGTCTCGGGATGGCCCGCGAAAGCCTTCATGTGCTTCAAGAGCAGGTTGCAGTCTGGAACGAAGCCCTAGATGACACAAGAATCAGGGCAATGGTCTCTGAGACCCCCCTCCAAGCGCAAGAATATGACGAACTGTCAAGACATGTGGCTAGCACGAACGCTGAACTTAATCGTCGCTCTAGTGAGGTGCATGACTTAACAGTTGAACGAGATGAACTTCTACGTGAGTGGACACCGAAGGATGAAAATGGATAAAAGAGTTGTTATTGCAGATGATGAATCAATCATTCGCCTCGACCTCAAAGAAATTCTTGAGGCTGATGGCTACCTAGTCGTAGGTGAAGCTGCCCGAGGTGACGATGCGCTCGCAATGATTCAAGAACTTAAGCCGGACCTTGCGCTACTTGACGTAAAAATGCCTGGACTTGATGGAATTGAAGTTGCTCGTTCAATTAAAGGTCTAGGAATCACAGTTGTACTACTCACCGCCTTCTCACAGCGTGCATTGATTGAAAGTGCACGCGACGCTGGCGTGGTTGCTTATCTAGTTAAGCCATTTAGAAGCAGTGAACTACTTCCAAAGCTTGCATCCATTTTGAATCCACTCAATACTGAAAAAGAAACTGTTGTTTCGCCTTCAGTCGATGACAAAATTGAGACGCGAGACATTGTTCAGCGTGCCAAAGAAAAATTGATGTTAGATCGAAATCTAAGTGAGCCCGACGCATTTGAAGCTATTCAACAATCTGCAATGAAGACGAGAAGTCGAATGCGTGATGTCGCCCAACTGATTTTGAAGGGCGAATTCGTTGGCTAAGGAGCAGTCAGACCAACAGCCGCTCGTGCTGTTGGACGGCATGTCACTAATTTTTAGAGCATTCTTTGCACTAAGTACTGATATTGCAACGTCCGAAGGAGTCGTGACGAATGCATTGCATGGATTCGCGTCAATGCTTACATCACTACTTCGCTCACAGAATCCGCGAGCTCTTGCAGTTGCCTTTGACTTAACAGGTGGAACATTCAGACATGAGATGACTGAAGACTACAAAGGTGGTCGCGCTGATACTCCAGACGAGATTGAACATCAATTCGAGCTAGTTCGTAATTTGTGCGATGTACTTCACATTCCGGTTCTGGGGGTCCCTGGATACGAGGCAGATGATGTTCTCGCAACTTTGGCAACGTGGGGGAGAGATCAGAAAATTCCCGTTGTAGTTGTTACCGGTGATCGTGACTCATTTCAGCTAGTTGAAGATCCGTACGTCAAAGTTCTCTATAACCGTCGTGGTGTCTCTGATTACTCGCTCTATGACGAAGCGGGGATCTTTGAACGTTGTGGCATTGATCCTCAGCGCTACACCCTTCTAGCGGCACTTCGTGGAGACACTTCGGACAATCTTCCTGGAGTTCCTGGTGTTGGTGAGAAAACCGCCGCAAAACTCTTTTCTCAGTACAAAGGGCTCGACGAGCTCTACCAACACTTAGATGAACTAACGCCAAAGTTGCGTGAGAACCTTGCACTTTACGAAGACCGAGCAAGAAACAACGTTGAAGTTATGAAGCTTGTGCGTGATGTTCCACTCGAATTTTCTCTCGAAGGGCTCACCATGGGTGGGTGGAATCGAGCCGAAGTTGCTGCATTCTTTGACCGCTTTGAGATGAATGCAATGAAGGGGCGCTTCGAGAAATTGATGCGTGAAGGATTGCTCGGAGAGCCAGCTGGCAACGCTACCAACGCTCCATCTCTTGAGAAGAAGAAGGCTCCTGTAAAAGCGAAAGTTTTAAAAGCTGAAAAGTCAATTGACAAGGTGTTGGCGAATGCCACTTCAGTAATTGTTAGTTACAGTAAATCTAAAATCGCAGTATTGAATCAGCAAACCGATCTATGCGGTGTCTTTAAGCTTGATGATTTTTTCAGCAAAGTTAATGATGTTCGTATTTCAGGTCATGATTTAAAGAACCTTTATAGATGGTCAGAAGATCAGTCAGTAACGATCAGTGAACCTCAGGACGACACATCAATCATGGCTTTCTTGGTCGACGCAACTTCTGGTCGCTACGAGCTTGACGACGTGGCGCAACGTTTCTTAAACGAACCGTTCCCAGAAGCGGCTCCTTCGCTATTCGATGAAGAAGACGATGAGGAGCGATTGCTTCGTAGCCTTGACCTGATTTCAAGACTTCGGGATCATTTGCGCTCTGAAATTGATACCTGGAAACTTTCGACCGTTTATGAAGAGATTGAGCTACCACTTGTAGCCGTACTGGGGCGAATGGAATCGCGTGGTATCAGCGTTGACAGTGAGATGCTTCGAACAATTGCCAAAGAATTCGCTGAAGAAGCTTCTTCACTTGACGCAAAAATTCAAAAGTCAGCGGGACATGAATTCAAAGTCAACTCACCTCAACAGCTGCAGACAGTTCTGTTTGAAGAGTTAGGCCTTACAGCCGTTAAAAAGATCAAGACGGGATTTTCTACTGATGCTGCTTCTCTCGAAGCCATTGAAGACGAGCACAAAATAATTCCATTGATTCTTAGGTACCGCGAAGTAGAAAAACTTCGTTCAACGTACGGTCAGCCTCTTATTGATGCAATTGGAGCCGACGGTCGTATTCACGCCACGTTCAATCAAACAGTGGCTCGAACTGGACGACTTTCATCTGAGAATCCAAACTTGCACAACATTCCTGTTCGTAGCCAAGAAGGTCGTCGACTGAGATTCGCTTTTGTTCCAACAGCCAAATGGAATCTATGTGTTGCTGACTACAACCAGATCGAACTTCGAATACTCGCTCACTTAGCTCAAGACTCCGGGTTGCTTGCTGCGTTCAGCTCCAATGAAGACGTGCACCGCACCATTGCGGCTTCTGTTTTTGGTGTCAAACCTGAAAAAGTTGATCACGATCAACGTGAACAAGCTAAGGCCGTTTCCTACGGACTTGCATACGGTATGGAAGCATTCGGGCTATCTCGACGTCTCGGAGTTTCAGTAGGCGAAGCAAAGAAGATTATGGATGCGTACTTCGCCGGATTCCCTGATCTGCGAAAGTACATGGACAACACCATCAAGGAAATTCGAAATAACGGATATTCACGAACTGAGTTTGGTCGTATTCGTCCGTTCCCAGATATTGCAACCGCCGTTGGACCTCAGCGTCAAGCTGCTGAGCGACAAGCAATGAATGCAGGAATCCAGGGACTTGCTGCTGACATCTTTAAGAATGCTCTGGTAAGGCTCGACCGTAAATTGACCTCAGAAAAACTTCAAGCCCGTCTTATCCTTCAGGTACACGACGAAGTTCTCGTAGAGGCTCCGGAGAAGGAAAAAGAGCAGGTTGAGGCGATTGTGCTCGATAGTTTGATGAATGCCGCGAAACTCACCGTTCCATTAGAGATTTCTCTTCACTGGGGCGAGAACTGGGCAGCGGCGAAGGGCTAAGTGCCCCGGTGGTAGGGTTGTCTGCTGGGTTTACACCGGAAACCCAGTCCCTATTGCCTAGATGATCCCGGTGTGATCTGTATTGGATGTACGCATGACGGACGCCACAAGCCTCCTTTCCTCCC